>JBEIFD010000258.1:0-5938 GCA_040382535.1 Merismopediaceae cyanobacterium | reverse complement strand
CCATTGACAATCACTTCTCCCGTACCAGGAACGAGACGGACTCTGGCGATCGCCTGTTTACGACGACCTGTTCCCCAATAAACGACTTTTTTAGAATCAGTAGCTTGCATTATTTACCTCCAACAGGGATAGTATTGACCGTCAGCACTTCGGGTTGTTGAGCGGCGTGGGGATGGGAAGGGCCTGCATAAACCTTAAGTTTAGTGAACAGTTGTCTGCCCAAAGAATTTTTCGGTAACATTCCTTTAACGGCGGTTTCAAGAATTCTTTCAGGAAGCCGCGCCTGGAGTTTGCCAAAGGTTTCTATCTTCATTCCACCGGGTCTGCCAGAATGACGACGATAGAGCTTTTGATCCCGTTTTTTGCCCGTGACCGCAATTTTTTCGGCGTTGATGACAACAACGAAATCCCCCGTATCCATGTGGGGCGTAAAAGTAGGCTTATTTTTGCCTCGGAGAATCGTCGCAATTTCTGTTGCTAAACGACCTAAACGTTGATCAGCCGCATCGATCACATACCATTTGTGGTCAAGGGTTGCGGCGGTAGGAAGAATGGTTTTGTTCATAAGATTACATTTTGGATTTTAGATGGGGGCGTATCTGGTAGAAAAATAGCCCTTTCCTTGGCTATTCCCTGAAACATAAAAAGCGGTTGGGTATCAAACCAGACGGATGGGGGAAAAGGAAACTCTGGATAGCCCACTCGCAAAAGACATAAGCCCTTAGCGGGAGCAGAGTATTTCACCGCTTCTCGACGTTGATTTACCCAAATATCCGTAAAGTCATCCAGGGAACGCTGTCCTCTACCGACTTCGACTAACATTCCCACTAACAGCCGTACCATTCCGTACAAAAAGCCATTTGCCTGAATTTCTATCATAAGACAGGAATCATTGCGATAACATTCTACGGACTGGACTTCAACCCAGGAGTGGGAACGATCCGAACCCGCTCGATGGAAAGCCGCTAAATGATGTTTGCCGATGAGAGGAGCCAGAGCCGCTTGTATTAGAGATTCTTTTAGAGGGGCATGATAATAGTGCCAACTAAACGGTTTAATGAATAAATTTGGCCGTTTGTCGGTATAAATGGTGTACCGATACCGTCGCCAGAGAGCCGAAAAGCGGGCGTGCCAAGGGGATGAAACCTGGGCTGAACCTCGAATTAAAATATCGTCGGGTAAACGACCATTTAAGATCTGCGCCCAGCGATCGCCTGGAATGGAACTGCTGTGTTCAAAATGGGCAACTTGTGCCGCCGCATGAACTCCGCTATCCGTTCTCCCCGCACCATGTAACGTCACAGGATGATCAAGAACTTCCGCGATCGCATTTTCGATTGTTTCTTGAACAGTACGGTACTGGGCTTGTCGTTGCCAACCATGAAAATGAGTACCTAAGTATTGAATCACTAGAGCAACTCGTTTTTTTTCTGGCAATGACGCTTCACCCATGACCTTACACTAATTCGATAATGGCCATTTCTGCGTTATCACCCCGACGACGCAGGGTTCTGACCACACGGGTATAGCCACCGTTACGGTCTTTATAGCGATCGGGGGCATCTGCAAAAAGTTTGTGAACCAGGCTCTTATCATAGATATAGCCCAATGCCCGCCGTCTAGCAGACAAAGAACCTTCCTTCGCTAGAGTGATCATGTGATCCACTTCACCGCGAACCGCTTTTGCTCTAGCTTTGGTGGTTTGAATTTGTCCATGCTCCAATAAAGCTGTAGCCAGCGATCGCAATAACGCTTTTCGTTGATCGGCTGGTTTGCCCAAATGGGGGACGCGACACCGATGACGCATTTTTCATTCCTCCGAACGTTTAATAATTAATAGTTAATACTTAATAATTGATAGTTAACAATTGACAATTAATAATTAGCAATGAATTGCCATTATCTTAGATAATTCCGTTATAGCTATTCACCATTTATTATCCATTGTCCATTATTCATTATCCATTACTTTAGGGTTTCGCTTTTTCCTGGGGAAGGGTAATCCCTAAGCGTTTTTGCAAAGCTTCGATCACTTCCTCCGCAGATTTTTGTCCGAAGTTTTTGATTTCCAAAAGATCTTCTTGACTATAATCTAAAAGATCCGCCACCGAATTAATTTGCGCCCGTTTTAAACAGTTATAAGCCCGAACTGAAAGTTGTAATTCTTCAATGGGAATTTGACTTTCAGGATTAATTTCGTCTTGATAATCTGCCTGACTCGTTTCAAGCTCATTCAGATCTCTTAGAGGATTGAATAGATCAGAAATAATTTCTGAAGCCTCCGAAAGAGCCTCCTTGGGATTAATACTGCCATTTGTCCAAATCTCTAACGTGAGACGGTCTTTGACAGCCGACCCATCAGGGCGAATATCTTCAACACCGTAATTCACCTTAGTGACTGGCATAAAAACGGAATCGATTTGCAAAAAGTCAAGGGACGACGTATCATCCTTACTCCGCTCAATCGCCCGATAACCAGCACCCCGCTCAACTCGAAATTCCATCTCCAGCTTTGCCCCTTCCGCTAAGGTTGCGACATACTGGTTGGGATCGATAACTTCGATTTCAGACGGAACATCAAATTGAGCCGCCGTCACGGTCGCGGGGCCAATGGCAAGCAGGCGACCAATTTGGGTTTGGTCACTATAGCTCTTGAGAATGATTTCCTTCATGTTGAGCATGATTTCCAAAACATCCTCGCGCACCCCTGGAATAGTGGCAAACTCATGATTGACTCCCGCAACACGGATAGCCGTCACCGCCGCCCCTTCCAAATTAGAAAGCATTACCCTTCTGAGGGCATTGCCAACAGTTGTTCCTTGCCCTCGATCCAATGGCTCCAGAACAAATTTACTATATTGACTTTGATTTTTCTGAGTCTTAGACTCAACACACTCAATTTGAAACTGCGCCACGTTAGTGACCTCCCTGCTCTTGACCTTCCGTAACCCTTTATTGCTATCTATGTTTGTAGTTTGTTGTCAGGTTAATTCCCGTGATCGTGAGTAACACTAAGAATTTTTCCTGCCAATCTTAACTACACTCTCCGCCGTTTCGGAGGACGACAACCGTTATGGGGAATGGGAGTGACATCCCGAATCAGAGTAATCTCTAGTCCTGCACCCTGAAGCGCGCGAATGGCAGTTTCTCGACCAGCACCGGGGCCTGTCACGAGAACTTCTAACTGTCTCATTCCTTGTTCAATGGCTCGACGACCAGCATTGTCTGCTGCCGTTTGGGCCGCATAGGGAGTTCCCTTTTTAGCACCTTTAAAGCCACTTGAACCCGCGGATGCCCAGGAAATTACGTCTCCTTTGGTATCAGAGATGGTGACAATTGTATTGTTGAATGTAGATTGGATGTGAGCAACACCGCTAGGAACATTTTTCTTCTGTTTCTTCGGTCCGCTTTTTTTGGTTGGTCGCGCCATAGTGGTTGCTTAAACTCTCTGCTTAACTCAATTGCATTAGAAATAGGATTATTTCTTGGATGGGGCTTTTTTCTTACCAGCGACGGTAACCCGACGACCCCGACGGGTACGAGCATTGGTTCGAGTCCGTTGACCCCGTACAGGTAGCCCCATACGATGACGACGCCCCCGATAGGCTCCAATATCGACCAAACGTTTGATGTTCATTGCTTCCCAACGGCGCAAATCCCCTTCAATTTCGTAATTGGTATCGATGTAGGTACGCAGAGCGGCGGCATCTTCGTCGGTCAAGTCCTTAACTCTGGTATCAGGATTTACGCCTGTCCCTGCTAAGATTTTGTGAGATCGTGATAGACCGATACCATAGAGATAGGTCAGTGCGATTTCCACACGCTTATCTCTGGGCAGGTCAACACCAGCTATCCTCGCCACGTTGTTTCTCCCTCTGTATGATTGATAGTGTTTCTTGATTTACGATTGGTTTCGTTTCATGGAATGATTAACTGACTTCTAACCCTGACGTTGCTTGTGTTTGGGGTTTGAACAAATCACCATTACTTTGCCGCGTCTTCGGATGACACGACATTTGTCACACATTTTCTTTACGGATGCTCTAACTTTCATGCCTATATTTTTGGGCAGTACTGCAAGCTTATTATTATAACAATATTGTAGGACACTGTCAGCATTTTTTTTTGCTAAAGTTTAAACATAATGTTTTTGATAAGTTTTTTTAACTGCCGAATGGTTATTTTTTGTTTTTAAGACGGTACGTGATCCGACCTTTGGTAAGATCGTAGGGGGTTAATTCTACTTTGACGCGATCGCCAGGCAGAATTTTGATATAGTTTCGCCGAATTTTGCCAGAAATATGGGCTAAAACATTAAAACCATTATCTAGATCAACGCGAAACATCGCATTGGGAAGGGATTCCGTTACGGTTCCTTCCATTTCAATTAGGTCTTGTTTTGACAAGTGGTTGACGACCTCCTGATAAAAATAAATCTAAAGACGCAACAAACACAGACAGCTTTTTTAGCGGCCCTTTGTTATCTTAACAAACTTTGAGCGAATCCTACGGAGTTTGTTGGTATTAAATTTGTTGCCCAACCCAATTCACAATTTCTTGCACATTTTGAATTAATCCTTCGACTTGTTGATGGGTAATGACATTTTCAGGAATCATTACGTCTTCAGAATTGTCGTTTGGTTGCTCAGGATATAACAGCCTATCTCGAAAAAATAATTTTGATTCTCCATCAAGTGATAGGAACTTTGCATTGAGTATCGAGACTTGTTTATGAAGTCCTACAAGCTCTGTACGTCTTTTAACGCATTGCAGAAATACATTTAGCTTATGTTTATGCGAACTTTGCCTACCATGAGGCTCATTTAATGATGCGGCCAAGGCAGATGCGCTGGATTCATAGGCATGATAACAACAGAACGCAGCCATTTCATGTATCCCTGACCCTAAATTTACTCTCGCGGCTTCTAAGGTTCTGATAGCAATATGCTGATAGTGTTCTTGCATAAAGACTACTCAGAATAAATTAAACAGCCCGAATTCGTCAGTCTAGTGCGCCATTCATCAGAAAGATTCAAGAAATTTTTGGCAATTTTTACAGACCAAGCATCAGTTAATGGCAAAATCTTTGTCTCGCAGTAGATATCAGCTAAATTCTCTGAAATTGCTTCTATTGCCGCAAAAGTATTATCTTTATTAAAAAAAGTATAAAAGGTAATTGAATCAGGCTTATAACGCCGAGTCCAAGGTTCATTAACAAGTTTTTGACCAGGAGCGATCGCAAGAACCAGGGAAATATTATCGGGGCGAGCTTGTTGTAATGCTTCTTTGGCGGACAATAAAAATTTTTCCACTGAACGGTTGCCAAAGGTGGGTTGCTCGCCTCCCTCCAACAAACTATAGGGAATAATTTCGGTGATTGAGATAGGTGAAGCCGTTGCGATCGCCATGTATTCTTCCCCTGGATATTTTTTTAACGTCTGGATCTTAATGATAGAGAAGAAGAAAAGTGAAGTGTTATCTTAATAACTTCCTCTCTCATTAACATTTTCTACGCAGTAACTAAATTTTGCAAGATACTTCCGACTTCTTCAGGCGATTGATCACCGTTGATGGAATAGAGTTTACCTTGGTCTTGATAGTAACCGACTAGGGGAGCGGTTTGCCATTGATAAACGACAAGGCGATGGCGAATGGTTTCTTCGTTATCATCTTTTCGCCCCCGAAGTAATAAACGATTTACCAGAATATCGTCTGGCACATTCAAATTAATCACCCATTTAGCTCGATGGTCGATCGCAACAAGTAGTTGGTCTAAAAATTCTGCCTGGGCGACATTACGGGGGAAACCATCCAGAATCCAACCGTTTTTAGTGTCATCCTGGGATAATCGTTCTCGAATTAAATCTAAAATTAAATCATCGGGAACTAGCTCTCCCTTATCCATATAGGATTGAGCTTGTTCTCCTAATGGTGTTTT
>JBEIFD010000257.1:0-5962 GCA_040382535.1 Merismopediaceae cyanobacterium | reverse complement strand
GATTCTCAAAGCCATCCGAGAAGACGAAGAAATTCCTAGAGCTTTGGGAAAAAATGTTTTTTGGTATAAACTCCAGTCGTTTATGTTGGGAGGCGCGATCGCGGGTATTGCTGGAGCGTTTTTTGCTTGGCAACTGACCACTATTTATCCTGACAATATTTTTGATTCCCTACTGACTTTTAATGCCTGGATTATTATCGTCGTGGGAGGCTCAGGGAGTAATGCGGGGACTATTCTAGGCGCGGTTATTTTTTGGGGCTACGATTCCCTCACCCGTTACCTACTGCCCCAGCTTGGTTGGTTCGATCAAAGTCAAGCGGGAGCCTTTCGGATTATGGTCATCGGCTTGATTCTCATGGTCTTGATGGTTTGGCGACCCCAGGGAATTTTAGGTAAAAAAGAGGAATTAACCCTGGGACGATAGGATTAATTCCAATTTTTTGCATTTGTTACTTTTGGGCGCAAGCCTTGCGCCCCTACGATCAACCCAAAATCTCCTGTAGGGGCGAATTGCGTTCGCCCTGAAACCCATATATCGGCAGATTGCGATCGCCCTGAAACTTATTACTTGGTGTTAAGGATTCGTCAGAAAAATATTGCGTTGATTTGGATCAAGACGGGGACTTAGCTCTTCCATCACCTTACGGGATTGATGGGGATCAAAGTTTCGGTTGAAATTGTTGCGTATTTCGTTGACTCGTCTTTCCGTCTCCTCCACTTGCATTCTAACTTCGTGTAGCTTGATTTGTTGGACTTGTTGATAGGGTAACAAACGAGCGAGAGTCGCGATCGCCCCCACTGCCAAAATCCCATTTAATCCTAACTTTAGAAAAATTTCAGCTAATAACCAGCGATGTTCGGGCTGAATCGCCTGTCTAGGACGCTTACGGCGACCCTTAGATTTGAGAGGAGAAGGGGAATCGATTGGATCAAAAGAACGGGCAGTCATAATTCCTGAGAATAGCGGAGAAAGTTTTTAAAAAATCAATAGGGCGCAAAAACTACGCCCTACAGAAAGCTAACCAATGATGACGAATCTTTATTTATAAAGTTCCGTCGAAAGTCGGAAAGCCAGAACTGCTGGTAATAGGGCAATTACTAATGCTACTAGGATTTGGGTATCAGACAACGGCATAATCGCTTAACTCCTTGAAAATAGAGACAGTTTAACAACACTTTGCAATATTAACGACCCTTTCGGAAGCCTCTTGTTACAACTCTTTAACATTCGTGACCAAAATCTTGTATTTTGTGAAGTATTTTTCTTGACTCTAGACGTGACAGGAAGCGAATCTGGTTGTAAAAGTTGTCAATATTGATAAAAACAAATGGGATTTCAAGCTAAAATTTAAGTTAAGATTGTAACGGTGTTCCCATGAGCAAGATATTCCCAATATTTAGGAAATAAAGGAGTTAGTCCCTGGTCTCTTTCTTATTCAAGCATACACCACGATAAGATTAGATAGATTAGGATTGTACTCTTACCATTTAGTCTTATTTATAATCAATCAAAAAGGAAAATAATAATGAAATCTCAATCATCAGAAAATTGGCAACCCATTATAGGAGGAATTCTCGCGGCATTATTAGTATTGATTAGTTTTAACGCCTTTATTATTATCAATCCTGGTCAAGCAGGGGTTTTAAGTGTTTTAGGAAAAGCCCAAGACGGAACTTTATTAGAAGGTTTACACTACAAACCGCCCTTTGTTTCTAATGTCGATATGTATGACCTGACGGTACAAAAATTTGAAGTTCCTGCCCAAAGTTCCACCAAGGATTTACAAAATTTAAGTGCGAGTTTTGCGATCAATTTTCGTCTAGATCCCCTACAGGTGGTAGAAATCCGTAGAAAACAGGGGTCTTTACAAAATATTGTCGCTAAAATCATTGCGCCCCAAACCCAGGAATCTTTTAAAATAGCCGCCGCCAGACGCACGGTAGAAGAAGCGATTACGCGACGCAGTGAATTAAAAGAAGATTTTGATAACGCGCTCAGTTCCCGTTTGGCGAAGTACGGCATTATTATTCTGGATACTAGCGTGGTAGATCTCGCGTTTTCTCCTGAATTTGCTCGTGCGGTGGAAGAAAAACAAATTGCGGAACAACGAGCCCAGCGTGCTGTTTATATTGCTCAGGAAGCGGAACAAGAGGCCCAGGCGGATGTTAATCGCGCTAAGGGGAAAGCCGAAGCTCAACGTTTGTTAGCAGAAACCCTCAAGGCCCAAGGGGGAGAATTGGTGTTACAGAAAGAAGCGATCGAGGCGTGGCGACAAGGTGGCTCTCAAATCCCAAAGGTTTTGGTGATGGGAGACAGCAAAAAAGGAGCTGTGCCTTTTATGTTTAATTTAGGAGAGTTCGCTAATCAATAGATAGTAAGTTGTCACAAATTTAGATTGCATAATCGTTGTCTTGAAAGTCTTGTAACAAGGGGCTTAAGCCCCTTGCCCGTAAGTGTTTTACATAATGAACAGCTTATTGATGGGAGAACAGGGGTTCATGCTTCGTGTCTCCTCTCCAACCTTGGAGGCTATTCGTCTCCGAAATTAGATTAAGAATGCTTTTTTTGAACTCATTTAAAAATTTCTTTTTTTAAGATTATCTATGGATATTTATTTCATCCGTCATGGTATTGCGGCTGATGCGTCAGAATATGAACACGATCGCGATCGCCCCTTAACCGATAAAGGTCGAGAAAAAACAGAGCGAGTAGCCGAAAAAATCAGAGAAATCGGCGTAAAATTTGATCTGATTCTCACCAGTCCCCTAGTACGCGCCAAACAAACCGCCCAAATTTTGCTAGAAGTTGGTTTAAGTAATCTCGTTGAAGAATTTATTCCTCTTTCCCCAGGCGGGAATATTCAAGAATTCCTGCAAACCTGGACGGATTCAGATTACGGAAAAACGGAAGGTGCGATCGCCCTGGTGGGTCATCAACCCGATTTAACCGACTGGGCAGAACAATTGATTTGGGGAGAAATTGGGGAAAAGCTCATTTTGAAAAAAGCGGGTATTATTGGCTTATCCGTTCCTCCCGTTCCCTCTCCCCTCGGACAGGGCCAATTATTTCTTTTGACTTCCCCTAAATGGTTCAACTAGATTAATGAGCATTTCTTAACACATTCTCCCAGTTCAAACGGATTTTAAGGGCAATTTTAGGGTAAGGTATCTGGAGACTCTTCCTTTGATCGATTCCCTACAAGATTAGTTTTTATGGTGACAAAAATGGATGACTTTAAAGATGGTTTGGCGGGGGTTCCTGCGGCAAAATCCCGTGTGAGTTATGTGGATGGAGAAAAAGGAATTTTAGAATATCGTGGCATTGCTATCCAGGAATTAGCCCAAAAAAGTAGTTTTATTGAAACGGCCTATTTATTAATTTGGGGAAAACTGCCGACTGTCGAAGAACTTGAAGAGTTTCAGACCGAAATCCGTTATCATCGCCGCGTCAAGTACCACATTCGGGACATGATGAAATGTTTTCCTGGTTCGGGTCACCCAATGGATGCTTTGCAGACTTCGGCGGCGGCTTTGGGGCTATTTTATGCCCGTCGTGCCTTAGATGATCCCCAGTATATTCGGGCGGCGGTGGTGCGGTTATTGGCCAAAATTCCCACGATGGTCGCAGCATTCCACATGATTCGGAAAGGCAATGATCCCATCCAACCCAATGATGATTTGGATTATGCGGCCAATTTTCTCTATATGTTGACGGAACGTAAGCCCGATCCCCTCGCGGCTCAAATTCTCGATATTTGTTACACCCTCCACGCTGAACACACGATGAATGCCTCGACTTTTTCGGCGAGAGTGACGGCTTCAACCCTCACCGATCCCTACGCGGTGGTTGCCTCGGCGGTGGGAACCCTGGCTGGGCCTTTGCATGGAGGAGCGAATGAGGAAGTGCTGATTATGCTCGAAGAAATTGGCTCTGTGGAAAATGTTCGTCCCTACGTGGAAAAATGTTTGAAAACGAAACAAAAAATTATGGGTTTTGGCCATCGGGTTTATAAGGTCAAAGATCCCCGTGCCACGATTCTGCAAAATTTGGCTGAACAATTGTTTGAAAAAATGGGCCATGATGAATATTACGCGATCGCCGTTGAACTAGAAAGCGTCGTCGAAGAATACGTTGGTAAGGAAAAGGGTATTTATCCCAATGTGGATTTTTATTCGGGTCTGCTCTACCGTAAATTGGGAATTCCCACCGATCTCTTTACCCCCATTTTTGCGATCGCGCGAGTAGCAGGTTGGTTAGCCCATTGGAAAGAACAACTGGCGGTCAATAAGATCTATCGTCCCACCCAAATTTATGTGGGGGAACACGACCTTTCCTACATTCCCATTGATGATCGTGTGGTGGCCATTCCTTTGGGCGAAGTGAGTGAGATCTAAAGTCAAGGTAAAATTTTGCTTTGGCTCATACTGAACAATTCGTGGATAACTTTTAATCAAAACTACAGAACAGACTTTAGGGATAGTTACGATGAAACTGACACAGCGCGTTAGCCAAGTTCCGCTCTCCATTACCTTAGAAATCACCGCTAAAGCCAAGAAAATGCGGGAAGAAGGCATCGATGTCTGTAGTTTTACGGCGGGAGAACCTGATTTTGATACCCCTGACCATATTAAAGAAGCGGCCAAGTTGGCCCTAGACCAGGGAAAAACTCGGTACGGCCCCGCCGCAGGAGAAATGCCTCTACGTCAGGCGATCGCGAAAAAACTCCAACAGCATAATGGGTTAGACTACACTGCTCAAAATGTTATTGTCACCAACGGCGGTAAGCATTCTTTGTTTAACTTGATGTTGGCCCTGATTGAAACAGGGGATGAGGTGATTATTCCCGCGCCCTATTGGTTGAGTTATCCCGAAATGGTGAAACTAGCGGAAGGCACGCCTGTTATTGTCAGTACCACCGCCGCAAATGATTATAAAATTACGCCCGATCAACTGCGTCAGGCCATCACTCCGCGCACCAAATTATTTGTTCTCAATTCTCCTTCTAATCCAACGGGTAGTGTTTATACACCCGACGAAATTCGTGCCTTAGCAGAGGTCGTTGTCGAGAAAGATATTTTGGTAGTTTCCGATGAAATCTATGAAAGACTCCTCTACGATGGCATTGAGCATTTGAGTATTGGGGCGGTCAATGAAGAAACCTTTAAACGAACGATTATCAGTAATGGGTTTGCGAAAAGCTATTCTATGACGGGCTGGCGTGTGGGCTATCTGGCAGGCCCTCTGGAATTAATTAAAGCTACCAGCATTATTCAGGGTCACAGTACCTCTAATGTCTGCACCTTTGCTCAATATGGTGCGATCGCGGCCTTGGAATCTTCCCAGGAATGTGTGGAGATCATGTTAAAAGCATTTACCGAACGCAGAAAAGTGATCGTAGAAGGCATACGGGCTATTCCCAAACTCAGTTGCTCTAATCCAATGGGCGCGTTTTATGTGTTTGTGGATATAAGTCAAACAGGTATGACTTCCCTGCAATTTTCCGATGCTATTTTAGAACAACAAGAAGTCGCGGTCATTCCAGGCATTGCTTTTGGTGCCGATGACTGTATTCGTCTTTCCTATGCCACCAGTATGGAAACAATTAAAAAGGGATTGGATCGACTGGAAAAATTTGTCAGTAGTCTTTAAGAAAATCGATTAATTTAATAACACTGAATCTTAAAAAAACTATTTTTAGGTTAATTCTACAAAGCGATCGCCCTTCTCGATTCAGAAAAAACCTGATCGCCTTAATTTTGTAAATCTATGATTAATTGAATACGCCCGTTAAAGTTTTAGCTCCTAAAATGCGATCGCGCTTTCAGGCACTGGTATCGTCTAATTGGAGGCTAGAAAGTTTGCAATACAAGAGGTTCAACAAAGCAGGCGAATTTGGAGTAAGTCCTCCCAAGTTAATCCTTTTTCAATGATACCGAGAGCTACAGCGGGAACTTTTCTAGT
>JBEIFD010000256.1:0-5966 GCA_040382535.1 Merismopediaceae cyanobacterium | reverse complement strand
TAAAATATTACTTTTTTTACTCCAGAATATTTTTTTAGTCCTGCCCGATGATTATTGCTTACGCGATCGCAACGAGCAGGACTGGATTAGAGCAAATCAAGCCTTAGCCTTATATTCCCGCATAGATTCAACAAATTTTTCAAACAAATAATCCGCATCATGGGGGCCAGGGCTGGCTTCAGGGTGATATTGCACCGAGAAGAACGGTAAAGTTTTATGACGTAAACCTGCAACGGTTTGATCATTCAAATTCAAATGGGTAATCTCCACGTCGGAACTTAAAGATTCTTGAGTCACCGCAAAACCATGATTTTGACTGGTAATTTCCACCTGTTGCTTCAGCCCCGCGGGTTGATTTAAACCGCGATGGCCAAATTTTAACTTAAAGGTTTCTGCGCCCAAAGAAAGTCCGAGAATTTGATGACCCATGCAAATGCCAAAGGTTGGTTTTTTGGCTTTTAATAATTCGGTTGCCGTTACAATGCCTTCTTGGACGGCTGAGGGATCGCCTGGCCCATTGGAAAGGAAAATACCATCGGGATTATGGCTTAAAATTTCTTCGGCAGGGGTAGAAGCGGGAACCACAATCACTCGACAGCCGTAACTAGCTAATCGGTGCAGAATATTACGCTTAACCCCAAAATCGATCGCGACCACAGTTAAAGGTTCTTGATCCGCTTGGGTGTTAATCGAGGCAAATTCCCAATGGCTATCCGTCGGTGTTGACCACTCGTAAACTTCTTTTGTGGTGACTTCCTTGACTAAATTCAGCCCTGCCATACTCGGAGCCGCTTGCACAAAGCGAATTAACTCCTGGGGATCGAGAATCTCTGTGGAAATACCACCATTCATTGCACCGACTGAGCGTATTTTTTTAGTTAAGGCACGGGTATCAATGCCGTAGATCCCCACAATTTGATGTTGAATTAAATAATCAGGCAAGGATTGAGTCGATCGCCAGTTACTCGGACGATAGGTAACATTGCGAGCAATCACACCTTTAACGTGGGGATGACTAGATTCCTCATCCTCTGAATTAACCCCCGTATTTCCTAATTCAGGATAGGTAAAGGTCACAATTTGACCACTGTAGCTCGGATCGGTGAGAACTTCTTGATAACCCGTCATTCCCGTATTGAAAACGACTTCTCCTACGGTGGTTCCCTTGGCTCCAAAGGATAAGCCTTGATAGACGGTTCCATCAACTAGAACTAAAAGGGCAGGTTTAGCCTCAGCAATTGGCATAATCTTATAAATGATGGCGAGTAGGCAGGTTTGAAATTGATCGGTCAGCGATAGACTAGATGAGGGAGCCAAATTGAATAAGGTTTTCTAAGAGGCTTTGATCAAATTTTTCTAACCGAATCAAAGGTTATCTTAACAGATTCAATTCAGTCTGCTCGGCTAATGTCACCATGCTATGAAGGTTGTTTAATTCTATGAGTCCTAAAAAACTGACCGAAGACGATAAACAGGAAATTCTGGATTTATACCGTCAAACCCCTGAAACTACCTCAACCTTGGCCGAACGTTTTGCGGTGAGTAGCTCTACCATTAGCCGTTTTTTGAAAATGAGTTTGTCAGGAAATGAATACGAAGTGCTGATCCAACAGAAGCGATTGGCCCGTGTTTCTAAGGCCGATAGTCAATTGTCTCTTTCTTTGGAAAATACGGTTAATGCAAACTCTCCCGCAGAATCTTTGGCGATCGCAACGGAAACCTTACCTGCTCCCTTAAAGATTGTGGAAGTCGTCAAGTCTTCTATGGCAGAAGCGGAGGAAACTGCGACGGAAGAAAACCCCATTCGAGTTAAAACACGCAAACGGCGGAGTACGGCCAACGAAAAGGAACCCGAATTGCCTACTGAGGCTGGGATGGAAATTGTTGCCATTAATCCCGTTAATCCCGTCATTCCAGCGACCGAATCGGATACGCTAGTTGAGAAAAAAATTAGCCAAAAAATCATTCTCAAATCAGAAGCTATGCCCCCTCAATATCTATCGGCGATCGCGGAAAATACGGCTCCGAGGCCGATTGCCCTAGATGCTACCGATTTGGGGGAATTAGTGGAAGAGTTAGGCAAATTACCCAAAATTCAGCCAGGGCTAGAAGATTTAGACGATGAGCTAGATCTAGATGATGATGATGATGACGAAGAAGAGGACGATTGGCAGGAAGAAGAAGAAGCCTCATTTTTTCCATCCCTGAGTGGTAGCGGCGATTTAACGGTGTTGCCTCTATCGGCGGCAGTTTTCCCCACCACTTGCTATCTCGTGGTTGATCGCACGGCGGAACTGATTGTGCGTCCCCTGAAGGAGTTTACCCATTTAGGTAAAATTCCCCCCGAAGAAAACCAACAAAAAACCCTACCGATTTTTGATAATCATCGAGTTGCTCGTCGTTTTTCTAATCGGACTCAACGGGTGATCAAAGTTCCCAATAGTAATGTTTTACGCAAAGCCTCTTCCCACCTCAAGGCTAAGGGCATTACTCGCATCTTTTTGGATGGACGAGTTTATTCTTTGCTCAATAATTAGGCATTAGATCAAAATCTGGCAACTTCCGTGTCCACAGCCGACCCAGGACGGGAAAACCGTACCTTATTGACCTTAGCACTCGCCCCTCAAGAGTGCTAAAGTTTGATTGGAGTTCAATCAATACTTAAAAATCCTATGTCAAAAATCATCTCCTTCAAAGACGAATCTCGGCGATCACTGGAGGAAGGAATTAATCTTCTTGCCGATGCGGTCAGAATTACCCTCGGCCCCAGAGGACGGAATGTTCTCCTTGAAGCGAAATTCGGTGCGCCCCAAATCGTCAATGACGGTATCACCGTTGCTAAAGAAATTGAATTAGAAAACCCCTCCCAAAATGCAGGAGCGCGGTTAATCCAAGAAGTTGCTTCTAAAACCAAGGAAATTGCAGGGGACGGAACCACCACTGCCACTATCCTTGCTCAAGCCTTAGTCAGAGAAGGACTCAGAAACGTGACTGCTGGCGCGAATCCCGTGGCCTTACGTCGCGGTATCGAAAAAGTTACCCATTTCCTCGTTGACGAAATTAAAGCGATCGCCAAACCCGTCACAGGAGATGCGATCGCGCAAGTTGCGGCGGTTTCTTCGGGTAACGATGCAGAAGTCGGTCAAATGATCGCCCATGCAATGGATAAAGTTACCAAAGATGGCGTAATCACCGTTGAAGAGTCGAAATCCCTGACCACCGAACTCGAAGTCGTCGAAGGGATGCAGATTGATCGGGGTTATATTTCTCCTTACTTCATCACCAACGGAGAACGTCAAATCGTTGAATTTGAGAATCCTTTAATTCTGATTACAGATAAAAAAATCAGCACGATCGCCGATTTAATTCCTGTTTTAGAAAACGTTTCCCGTTCAGGTCGTCCCCTACTGATTATTGCAGAAGATATTGACGGTGAAGCTCTAGCGACTTTGGTTGTCAATAAAGCCAGAGGAGTCCTCAACGTTGCCGCTATTAAAGCTCCTTCCTTTGGCGATCGGCGTAAAGCCTTCTTACAAGATATTGCCATCATCACGGGTGGTAGCGTGATCTCCGAAGAAATTGGTCTTAGCCTAGAAACCGTTGCAATGGATCAACTCGGTCAAGCCGTCAAAGTCACCATCGAAAAAGACAATACCATTCTCGTTGCAGGTCAAGACAAAAAAACCTCGGATAGTGTGCAAAAACGAGTCAGCCAACTCAAAGCCGAACTTGCCGCCACTGACTCTGAATATGACTCAGAAAAACTGCAAGAACGGATCGCGAAATTAGCGGGTGGTGTGGCCGTCATCAAAGTAGGAGCCGCTACCGAAACCGAACTTAAAGACCGCAAGTTACGCATCGAAGACGCACTGAATGCCACTAAAGCGGCGGTAGAAGAAGGCATTGTTCCAGGCGGTGGCACAACCCTAATTTATCTCTCGTCGAAGATTCCTGCCTTTAAAGCAACCCTGAGCAATGACGAAGAAAAAGTTGCGGCGGATATCATCGCCAAAGCCCTAGAAGCTCCGCTCTATCACCTCGTTCGTAATGCGGGTGAAGAAGGTTCGGTCATCTTCGAAAAGGTCAAAGAAAGCGGCCATAATATCGGCTACAACGTGATGACTGGCAAATTAGAAGACATGATTGCGGCAGGAATTATTGACCCCGCCAAAGTTGTCCGTTCTGCCCTTCAAAATGCAGCCTCCATTGCAGGCATGGTTTTAACAACCGAAGCTCTCGTGGTGGAACGTCCTGAACCTGCTGCTGCGATGCCCGATATGGGTGGCATGGGTGGCATGGGTGGTATGGGTGGCATGGGCGGTATGGGTGGTATGGGTGGCATGATGTAGTCCCATTTTTCATCGGCCTTTGCTGTATTTAGGCAATTCAGGCTAAACTCTTACACTCAACTTAAAAAATATTGCTGGTTATTAATGGCAATAGGCAGGGGATTTCAACCTCTGCTTTTTTTGTTTTCAAAATCGTGTTTTCATGACGAATACTAAAATTAAGAGTGCCTCGACAAAAACCTAAACTCGATCGCAACAACCTTCACCGAAGACAATTAGCTGATATTCTAGCTTTATTGGAAGAATACCGAGATACGCTTTAATCAGAATGCGATCGCGTTTTGGGGCAACTTTTATCAGTATAAATACAGATATCTTTTATTGAATAAAGTTATATCCAGTCGTTTCTTTTAGGATTAGTTTTTGTTTCTTAATAATTTAATGTTACTATCTCAAATTGTGATCGAGATCACAGCAAAATAGGATCTGGATCACAGTTATGGAGTGCGTTTGATCATAAGATGGACATATATCCTAAAGTTTTGGATCTATGTAAATACCTTATTATTTTTATCTGAATTAAGAATCCTTGAGGTTTCTATTATGAATACCCGCTTTAAACTTTCTCTTATTAATTATTTGAAACAGCATCGAGTTTCCCGTGATTCTGGTTTTGCCTTACCCCTTGCAGTAATGATCGGTGCGTGTATTATCGTTGTGGGTTTGGCGGTAGTTATCCAAGCCCAGGGCAATCAATCTAAGGTCGTCTCCCAAAAAGCTAAAGCGTCTAGTCTAGCGGCAACAGAAACTGGCTTAACTCGTATTCAGAGCATGATCAATGATGTTAAGTTTGTTGCGCTCTATCCAATGGCTTCCTGGACGAGTGCGATGACTCTGACCAATGGAAATACCTCGGTCACAATTAATGATTCGGGTTTGAATAGTATTGTCAATTCAGTGGCCGCATCAACCGCCTGTTCTAGTACGGAAGCAACGACAAAAGCGAATGAAATTAAAACGAAATTAGCGAGTCTTCGTTTAGCAGCTAACGGGGCTTTAACGGACATTGATCCCAATGATTCCAGTAAAGGTAAATATAAGTTAGTGAATTACACCTATACAGGTGCTACTGGGGCAATGCCTAGCACGATTCAAAAGGGTGGATTAGTGATTCAGGGAGAGACGGCGGGATCTGCGGCTGGTTCGGCTTCTCGGATTGCGGTAGATATTCCCATTTCAGGTGTATCGTCTGCGCTGGGTGCGAGTGTTGCTCCTGGGTTATGGATTAAAAAAGGGGGAGTCAATGATGGGACAATTTTTGAGACTTCCAGCACAACCCTTAGTAACAATGGTGCCAGATTTGCCGCGAATGTTTTATTTAGTAATTGCGATAACACCCTGAGTGATGCTTATGTTAGGAGTGTTGATACCGATCGCGTTAAAACCGTTGCTTCAACCAGAAGTGCGGCAAAAACCAGTTTACCGTTCCCTTCCTTACCGCCCAATCCTTCTACTAATGCGGTTAACCTGAATAACATCACCGCGAGTGTCACCTTACCGAGAACAGGAGATGCAGTGGGCGCGGGTGGAAATTACCACTACACTCTCAACAATTCTGCTAATACGACAGTGGCAACCTGTACGGGTAAGGGAAAAAATAAGGTTTGTACTCAAGCT
>JBEIFD010000255.1:0-5969 GCA_040382535.1 Merismopediaceae cyanobacterium | reverse complement strand
GGGATTAAACAAACCGACGAATGTTTCGCCATTTTGACTAAATTACTGGAAACTGACCCCGATTACGGTATTCGAGCCGATGCGGCAGGAGCCTTGGGGTATTTAAAAGACGGGCGAGCCTTAGAACCCCTTTCTCGCGCGTTTTATGAAGATACGGAATGGTTAGTGCGCTTTAGTGCGGCAGTCTCCCTCGGTAACTTGCAGGATATTCGGGCCAAACAGGTTTTATTAAAAGCCCTTGATAGCTCAGAAACCGTTGTCCAACAAGCCGCGATCGCAGCTTTGGGAGAAATTAAAGCGATCGATGCAGTTGAAGCGATTTTGAAATTTGCCAGTTCGGAAGATTGGTTAATTCGTCAACGTCTGGCCGAAGCTTTGGGCAATTTACCCTCGGATCAAAGCCTATCCGCCCTACGTTTCTTTGCCAAAGATGAACATCCCCAGGTCAGACAGGCCGCAATTTACTCTCTACAAAGACTCGAAATGACTTAAAATTAATTTTGTCAGTATTCGTCTCTTGTAAATCTTCAACTATTCATGGAAGTTCTAGCCTTTTTGGAATCCTGTACAGGAAAATGGTTTTCCCAGCGTACCCGTTACGACTTTGATCAAAATAATGCTGAAAATCAAAAGTCAGAACTGAATATGGAGAAAATCAACCCTGGGGATGCCGAACTCCAATCTCTCTGTCAAGCCTATCAAATCAATTCTGCCCAAAGCTTGGGAGGAATCAAAACCAGTTGGGAAACCGTCGGAGATTGGGGCGCAACGAAACAAAAGGGTTCAACCCTCTGGCTTTTTTTGCCTGAAGATGAAGCAGGATTGACGGGAAAATTGTTTCGCAGTGTTGCCAAACCAGGCAGTTTGATGCTGTCGGGACGCTATCTCTTGGCCGCCGATGAAAGTTTAACGCTCATTCTAGAGTCCGATACCGTCTATACCGAGGAACGGCTGTGGTTTGCTAGTGCCAATTTACGCTTGCGGACGAGCCTAATCCAACAACGCGATCGCTTTAGTTATAGTGCGTTTTATTCGGAAATTCGCAAATTACCCGCACCTCCCCCACCCGAAGCTTAATTTTGGCCAAGAATAAAATCGACTTTATTAACTTGGCAATTTTCAGGTTACCCGATAGAATTATTACGACGCGAAATCTCTAGGTGTGAGTATTGGAACCAATGATGTCTTCTAAATTTCCTAAATCTACAACAGCCCCAGTCGGCAACCCTAAAAAAATCTTTCAACAGAGTGTTGCCATCCTGGGCGGACTCGGATTTTTAAGCACTAATTTTTTGATTCCTTCGGCGATCGCAACGGAAACCCTCAGCATTCCCGATGCCCCTGCTCCCAGCTTTGTGGATACAACACCTGCCCCTCCAAGCGTTACCCCCATTGCCGCCCCCCGTCCCAAAGTAGACATCGTTGCTCCATCCCCCTCTCGTGCTAGTCGTCGTCGCTCCAATCCAGACCAAACTGCGGTTGTCACTCCCAGGGTCAGGCTCTCGGCTCCCCGAATTTCCATTTCTACCACTTCCCCCGTCGTGGGTAACGCTCCCATCGAAACCCAACCCTCTAGCATCCGCAATTCTCTACAGGGTAAAAATAGTTATATTGATACGACGGATTATTCTGTTGGGAAATCTGCAAAAACCGATTCAACGCCTTCCGTTGTTTTAAGTGAACGGTCAACGGGTTGTCGGACTGTAGTACAAGGTGGCTCCCTCAATCGGGGTTGTGGGGGTGCCACGGCATCCCGTCGTCGCTCAAACAATACGACCGTCGCCCAATCTGTTGTTCCTCGTTATCAACGACTAGCCCGTACTCAGACGAGGGTTTCTGCCAATAATTTTCTTCGTCGTTCTCCCCGCGTTTCTCCTGTAACCGCGATCGCTTTTCAACCGTCTTCTTCCCAATATTATCGTAATCGTCCCAATCTCTCGTCCTATAGCAATAATTCTAGCAATATCAATCCCAATCAAGTCGTTAGCCTAGAACCCATTATCCGTCGGGGAATCTCCATTGCCCTTGCCCCCCTACAGGAATACAACCGCGCCACCACTGCTTACGCTCCTGCGGCTCCCGATGTTCGACAGGAAAATACGGATTTACTCTTTCCCTTACCGATGGCTGTCCCCCTAACTTCAGCTTTTGGCTGGCGGATTCATCCCGTCTTAGGAACAGGTCGGATGCACTCAGGAACGGATTTAGGCGCGCCCACAGGAACGCCCGTTTTAGCGGCCTATGCAGGCGAAGTTTCGATAGCGGATTGGTCAGGCGGCTATGGACTGATGGTTATTCTCCGTCACTTAGAAGGAACTCAGGAATCTCGTTATGCCCACCTTTCGGAAGTCTTGGTTAAAGCAGGACAATCGGTACAAAAAGGTGAA
Organism: Merismopediaceae cyanobacterium; assembly: GCA_040382535.1. Taxonomy (GTDB): domain Bacteria; phylum Cyanobacteriota; class Cyanobacteriia; order Cyanobacteriales; family Microcystaceae; genus Snowella. The sequence continues at coordinate 3,582 of JBEIFD010000255.1, read as the reverse complement.
GTGATTGGTCGTGTGGGTAGTACGGGTTTATCAACAGGGCCTCACCTACACTTTGAATGGCGGCATCTGACGAATAACGGTTGGGTCGCCGTTGATGCGGGAACCCATTTGGAATATGCGATGGCAAACTTGATGCGAAATGAACAATTAGCGTCAGTTCCTGCCCGTCCCCAGGGATAAATTGTCAATTCTCTTGAACTCTTCTTCCCAACCTTGGTGAATTTCCGCTAAAGGTTGGGTATTTTATAGGTAGTAATCTTTTTTTGCAGAATTTTGATCTGTGTATTTTGTGTTGACTCCTTTTGCTTCGCAATCTCTGGATATTTCTTCAAAAATTATTCTCCTCACAAATTCAAGGAGGTCTAGGTGAATCAATACTCTGATAGGGATTCTAAGGCGGAGATCGATGCCACCATTGTTAATGTGACGGAAATTTTTGAAGAAGCACCGCCGCAGTTTAATGACGGTCAAAATCCTGTTGCTGAAAATTTGAATCGTGCGCCTGAAAAAGATGAGGCCCCGATTATAACCCTGGTCAATAAAATTCTCATTATGGGAATGCGGGAAAAAGCATCTGAGCTTCATCTTGAGCCAGAAGAAAATAAATTGGTTGTTCGGATTCGTCAGGGGGGAAATTTGCGATCGCTGCTTGATCCCCTCCCCAAAAAAATGATAACCCCGATCATTAATCGTCTCAAAGCAATGGTTGGATTGGATATCACCCAAACCAAAATTCCTCAGAAAGGACGACTGCGTAAAAGTTATAACGGTCATCCTGTTTATTTTTTTATTCATACCCTACCCAGTTTCTATGGGGAAAAGATCGTTGTTCGTATTGTGGAATCCGTGAGTGAACTGACTGATGTAGAGACACTCATTTCGGATAAAACAAGTCAAAACGCGATAAAAGCTTTAAATAAACGTAAGTCAGGTTTAATTCTGGTGACGGGGCCTGCCTATTCTGGAATTTCTACCACCTTAGAAGCTTGCCTAGCTCAACAAAAAGATCGTAATCTGGCCAGCCTTGAAGATCCAATTCGTCGAACCCTTCCTGGTATTACTCAAGTGGAAGTTGACCGAGACCAGGGTTTTACCTACGCGCAAGCTTTAGACGCTTTAGCTCGTCAAGATGTGGATGTGATCCTGGTGGATCAAATGGAGGATTGGGAGACGGCTCAGGCGGTTCTGGACTCCGTTAATCAGGGGCATTTGCTGTTGACCAGTCTCTCTGCCCAAGATGCGGTTTCGGCGATCGCGCAATTAAGCGAGTGGGTAAAACCGTCCTTTTTAGCAGAAAATCTGAGTGGCATTATTAACCAACGATTACTCCGCCGCGTTTGTCCGACTTGTCGCTTGGTGCATCAACCCGAAAAGGAAGAATTACAGCAATTACAACTTTCTCCCCGTCAACGTCAATCGAGTCATTTTTATCGAGCCAATACCCTCAACCAGGAATTAATTCAGCAATATCGACTGAAAGGCCGATTATGTCGTCAATGTAATGGGGCGGGCTATCACGGGCAAGTGGGAGTTTATGAAGTCCTGACGATTAACCCTAGTCTGCGTTCTGTTATTGCCCAGAATACTGAGCCTGAAAAATTGAGGGAAGTTGTCCTCGCCCAGGGAATGAAAACCCTCATTAACGATGCTCTAGACCAAGTGTTGGCAGGAGAAACAACCCTAGAGGAATTTTTCCGTGTCTTTCCCGATGCTCTATTTTCCCTCGGTCAAGTTCAGCCTGTTGCAACTTTATCGCCTGACTTTCAAAAACGATTAACGGATTTAGAAAAATCCCTAGCGGATGTCAATAAGGCTTTTGTGGAATTCAAAAAATTGATGACGGCAACGGCTCCTGAGTTAAACGAGGAGTTTATTGATGAAAGCGATGACTTTTCTCCTCAAACCCTGCCGCTTATGGCTCTTGATGATGCAGAGATTGATCTCTCAGAAGTTACTTTGATTAGCGATACTCAGCTTTATGAAGAGTTTGCTAATCCCGAAAAATGGGGGGCTTTTAAAAAAGAAGTTACTCCGCGATCGCCTTCTGTGACTCCCAAGCCCGTCAATTCTACTGTTGCCGATCTGAAATCTGAACTGGCGATCGAGGAATTTTTATTACCCGATGACGAAAATGAAGGAAAGGAAGACACAGTGATCGCTCCGTTTAAATCCATTGTCGATCCTTGGTAATATTCAACTCGTCCCGATGCTGTAAGGATTATTCCTGCTCCTCAGCTTTAGGAGGATGATAAACCCGACGACCATAGAGTTCGGTTAACCATCCCAAATGTTCCTTCATCCAACTGTTTAGAGAGTCTTCTCGGTAACGCCAGCCCCAATTGCCATCGGCGGTTCCTGGTAGGTTCATGCGAGACTCATTACCCAACCCTAAAATATCCTGTAGGGGAAAAATGGCGAGATTGGCGACCGATCCCATTGCTAATCGAATTAAAGACCAATGGATGCCTTGCTCACAAACACAGCCTAAATAATCGATAACTCGTTTTTGTTCTTCGGGCGATCGCCCCTGAAACCAACCGACCGTTGTATCGTTATCGTGGGTTCCCGTATAAACCACCGCATTACGATTCGTATAATTAAACGGTAAAAAAGAATTCGCTCGGTCTGAATCAAAGGCAAAATGGAGAATTTTCATCCCAGGAAACCCAAAATCATCCCGCAGAGCTTCAACCCCAGGGGTAATTACGCCCAAATCCTCCGCCACAATGGGTAAATTTTCCCCCAAATTCTCCTTGAGAGTAGTTAAAAAAGCACGACCAGGAGCATCAACCCATTCTCCATTCATGGCAGTTTTTTCTCCTTCAACGACCCCCCAAAAGGCATCAAATCCTCGAAAATGGTCAATGCGGACAATATCAACATACTGCAAAGTTGATTTAAAGCGTTGTATCCACCAAGCAAAATCCGTTTCGGCTAATTTTTCCCAATTATAAACAGGATTTCCCCAAAGTTGACCCGTTTCACTAAAATAATCGGGAGGAACCCCTGCCATGAGGGCCGCGTTCCCCGTTTCTTCATTGAGACAAAAAATATCGGGATTAGCCCAGACATCGGAACTATCATGGGCAACATAAATGGGAATATCCCCAAAAATATAAATATCTTGGTCGTTAGCGTAGATTTTAAGTGCAGCCCACTGACGAAAAACGATAAATTGTAAGAATTGATGATAGAAAATCGTTTCTTTGAGGCGTTCTTTCCAAGCCGCTAAAACCTCTGGTTTGCGTTTAACGAGATCGGTTTCCCAACTATTCCAACTGCTACCTGCATGGAATTCTTTGAGAGCCATGAAGAGGGCATAATCTTCTAACCAATAGCCTTGAACTTGACAAAATTCATGAAAATCAACGGTTAAAGTTTTAAGTGATTTTTTTTGAAAATTATCACAGGCTTTTTTGAATAGGGGAACTTTAAATTGCCTAACCGCTTCAAAGTCAACCGTATCCAAGGGAAACGCAGGAATATTATCCAAATCATAGGTTTCTAATAATCCCTCTTCTACCAATTTTTCGGGGCTAATGAGTAAGGGATTAACCGCTAAAGAAGAATAGCAAAGATAGG
>JBEIFD010000254.1:0-5975 GCA_040382535.1 Merismopediaceae cyanobacterium | reverse complement strand
AGACCCTTAGCCGAGGTGATTCTATCGTCATCAGAAGATGAGAAAAGTTAGGTAACATTAAATAATATTAAGAGAAGTAGTCTGGGTTACGTCATGAATGGTTTGTTACACGTTACGATAGCTGGGATTTCAGCATTTGCTGCAACCAATATTGACGACATTATTATCTTAATGTTCTTTTTTTCTCAAGTTAATGCAAAATTCCGTATTCGAGAGATTATCATTGGTCAATATTTAGGATTTACGGCTTTAATTCTGCTGAGTTTACCTGGCTTTTTTGGAGGTATGATTATTCCTAAAACTTGGATCGGTTTATTGGGTTTCGTTCCCATTGGGATTGGATTGCAACAATTATTCAATTCCGATGATGAAGACTCAGAAATTCAAACCGTATCCGATAAAATAAATCAACGTGTGATTAAGTTTCCCTTTAATCATATTCTGACTCCCCAAACTTACAGTGTTGCAGCGATCACCTTTGCCAATGGGGGGGATAATATTGGAATTTATGTTCCTTTTTTTGCCAGTCTCAATTTATCAAGTCTATTAATTGTTTTGACAATCTTTTTTATCCTAGTCGGAGTTTGGTGCGCGATCGCCTATGGATTAAGCCGCCATCAAGTAATCGGTAAACTTATTAATACCTATGGAAAAAAGTTAGTTCCTTATGTCTTAATCGGATTGGGATTGTTCATTTTATGGGATAGCCATAGTTATGAATTACTACCTAGTTTAAAATAGTCAACTAATCTTAATTTTTACCAACTTTTATCTGTAAATATTAATCACAACCATTATTTTTCTTCACAGCAGTAACTTAATTTAACTTGTAAACATCATGCAATCTCTTAACAAAGCCGAAACCACTGAAATTAGCTCTTCAACGGCAACTGAAAAAATAGTTCTTCCAGAAGGAAAAACAAAACGTCGCAATTCTTCACGAATTAGGGATCATTTAGCTAATGAAAGAACCTATCTCGCTTGGATGAGAAGCGCGATCGCCCTAATGGGATTTGGAGTTTTGATTGCTCGTTTACGAATGTTTCAAGCTCCCGTTGTTCCAAGTCCTGGGAATGGCTGGAAATTAGGATTAGTGTTTTCTGTTGTCGGTTTAATTACGGTTTTATTGAGTACCCAACATTATTTTGCGGTACGTCACGATATTGATGAAGATACCTATGAACCTGCCGATCGCTGGGTAATTACCTTTAGTTTATCCATGTTAATTTTAGGGGCAGGGGTAATTTTTTATATGTTTACTGTTCCCTTAAATCCTTTAAACACAATGGTATTTGAATAATTTTTAGATAAATAGCGATCGCTACAAAGCAGATCCCGCAGCGATCGTCAAATTTTCTACTTAAATCTCATAATGCCAAACATCTTCCTCCCGTAACAAAATTCGATGTAAAGGATGACGTTGAATAATGCCTTGTTGCTCTAATTGACTCAGAGTACGAGTAATGGTCACTCGACTAGAAGCTAGGAGATCAGCCAAATCTTGATGGGTTAGACGAACATCAATTAACTGTCCCTTATTCATTTCTCGCCCAAATTTTTGTGCCAACCAACCCAATAATTTAATTAGCATCATCTCTACGGTTTTATGGCTACGGATTACCGTTAACTCATTCATTTGTTGAATCTGAGAAATTAGCATTGTAGTAACATCAGGATGTTGACTAATGGGGAGTAGAGTCGCCCGAACTTCGGTCAAAGATTCGACTTGATAGGGTTTAATGGTAGCTAATGTCTTACTCACCACTTCCCCTGTACCCCATAGCCCCAGGGTAATCACACTGCCATCTTCTAGCCAAGTATGGGTTCGGACTACACCACTTTCAATTCTCCAGAGATAATCAGGCTTGAGCGGTAAATTAACATGAGCATCAAATGCCCACCATTTTGGGGAATGTAATTGATAAGAAACGGGTGTTGATAAGACCATAATCAATAATTTCCAATAATTTCCTTAAATTCCAGCCCCATCTAAAAAGGCTTCAATCACTTGATTTGTTTTGCTTAAAGATTGAGATAATTCAGATTCTTGATAACAGGATTCCAATGTTGAGCTTTCCACCTTTTGAGTTTGCAAACATAGGAGTTTTTGTTCTAATCCTTTAACCCGAATAAATAATGCCTGAATCACTTCTGCTTCTGGATCTCGTGGAACTTCAGATACCGATGGATCTAAATTTTCAGACGTTAAAGAATCTCGATGAACAATTCGTCCTGGGATACCAATCACTAAACTATGGACAGGAATATCTCGTAAAACCACTGAGCCTGCTCCGATATGGGAATAATCGCCGATCTGAATATTCCCCAGAACTTTCGCCCCTGGATCGACAACCACATGATTTCCCAAAGTAGGATGACGTTTACCAATTTCTTTACCTGTTCCGCCTAACGTAACGCCTTCTCTAATGACGACATGATCTCCAATAATGGCTGTTTCGCCGATGACAACTCCCATGCCGTGTAGGATGACGACGTTTTTACCGATGACTGCCCCTGGATGAATTTCAATGCCTGTCAGAAAACGATTGATTTGGGAAAGGAGACGGGGTAGAAAGGGAAGTTGAAGGCGATATAAATGATGGGCGGACTGATGCAGCCATAGAGCTTGTCGTCCAGGACAACAAAATAATGCTTCTAACCAAGTGGACAGTATAAAATTGGGTTGTTTTTGCACTTGCCATTCTGTTGTCAGCATCAGATGATTTCTCCTGCTTTGATAAATGCGATCGCACTATACCGCTACTTAATCGCGTGAAAGATTAAAGCTTAGACTGCTTTAGGCGATCAGAAGCTAGGGGACATTGTAACAATATACACTAAGTACACCAAATTACTGTAGTTTATTAAAATAATTTTCTTAAGTCAATTTCTAATAAATTTCAAGAATCTATCCAACAATGACCAGCTAAATGTAATACATCAAACTGTCTTGGACATAGGATTTACGTTGTTTACAGAGATCTGCTAGGGAATATTTGGCTAACACCGACTGAGCGGCTAAATTAGCCTGTTGCCAATCGTCCCGAATTAATTTCATTTCAACTGTCGGGGAATCTCCATTATTTGCTGTCTGGCGATCGCCTTCAATCAAGGAGACAATATCCAAAATCGTAATTTCCGAAGGATCACGACCCAAAAGATAGCCCCCTTTAGCCCCTCGCTGACTTTTCAATAGTCCACCGCGACGCAAGGTTCCTAAAATTTGCTCCAGATAACGTTCAGGAATCGGTTGTTTTGCCGTAATTTCGCTGACGGTCAAAGGAGTATGACGATCTGGTTGACTAGCCATTTCTAATAGAGCCAACAGAGCATACTCAACCTTAGAGGGCAAATCCAATAAAATATAGTTCTGAGTATTCACAATTTTCGTGGATAAAAAAACGGTTTCTATATCAACTTACCTTGTTTTAAGGACAAAGAATCAGAAAATAGATTTTACGCCCATCTTAGCGTCACAATATTTTCATTTGTATCAAAAAACGCTATATATAGCGTCTTAAATTATATTGAGCGGATCTTTTACGTAATTAGTGAATCTAAAATCAACTCATAGCCCTGTATAAAATATTACAAAAAAAATTCAGGGCTTTTCCAGGCTTTATATAATCCGAAGAGTCTATACACAAATTTTCTGCATTGAAGTTGTATATAGCCCGATTTATAGGAAAAATTAATAAATTTATCAGCTTCTAAGTTTCGAGGCTAATATTTTCGTTCAATTAGTTCCATTATTAGTGATTTAGGGATGAGGAATTAGACAATGAAAACAAAACTATGGCAGCTCGTTAAAGCAATGCCTGCGGTACTGGGAACTTCTTTTTTGGTTGCCCAAAGCGCGATCGCGGCTCCCGATTCAACAACAGAAGCAAGCACCAAAGCAGCGGCTCAATCCGTAACGCCAATGGTGGGAATGCCCCAATTAGCAACCCCTGCTGATGGATTAGACCTCGTCCGTCGTCGTCAGCAATTAAAAAAATTTAACGACCACAGCAACGACACAGGAATGTCCCAGGTCACCAGTGTTTCTGAGTTGCGTGATGTGCAACCCACCGAATGGGCCTACGAAGCACTTAAAAGTTTAGTTGAACGCTACGGTTGTATCGTTGGCTATCCTGATCGGACTTTCCGAGGCAATCGTGCCTTATCTCGCTGGGAATTTGCGGCGGGTTTAAATGCTTGTATCAACGTCATGGAACGTTTATTGCAGGAAAATGTAGCTGTCATTCGAGAAGATATCGACAAACTCAAAGCCCTCGCCCAACAATTTGAACAAGAATTGGCCGCTTTAGGAGCCAGAGTTGATAACTTAGAAACCCGTACCGCTTTCCTAGAAGATCACCAATTCTCTACAACAACTAAGTTAAATGCTTCTGCAATCTTCGCAGTAGTCGATCAATTCGGCGGCGACAAAGCTCTAAGTTGGCGGCAACAAAATGCCTTTGATAATAATCAACGGTTAACAAACGGTCAAACCCGATTAGCGAATCCTACCCGTACATCCCCCGCTCAGGGCCGAACTCCTATTGAAGAAAATGCGACCTTGGGTTATCGCGTTCGGTTGAACTTTGATACCAGTTTTACGGGCAAAGATTTACTCAGAACTCGACTGGAATCAGGAAATGTTTTTAACTTAAATGGCCCAACAGGCACCAATAATGCTCGATTGGCATTCGATGGTTCTTATGGGCCTATTAATGGGGTAAATCGCACAGAAAATCAAACCTACATTCAAAAACTCTTCTATCGGACGAATGTTGGTAGTAATCTAACTGCTTGGGTTGGTGCTTATGGTTTAAGCTTGGATGATATTTTCAATGTGTATAGCCCCTATTTAGCCAATGGCGATACAGGTTCGTTATCCCGCTACAATCGTTATAATCCCCTCCTTTTCCGAGGAGCGGATGGTACTGGGGCCGCCTTTAAGTACAACTTCAGCAAAGAATTATCCACCACGATCGCCTATTTAGCGGGTTCAGACCGTGCAGGAGATCCAACCTATGGTAGCGGTTTATTTAATGGAGAATTTTCTACTGGTGCTCAGGTAGACTGGAAAATCACTGATTCCTTGGGAATTGGGGCGACTTTCCTCCATTCCTATTTCCGAGGCCCTTCCTCAAATGATTTTCCCTACAATACTAATCAATCAGTCAACATCACCAGTAGCACGGGTAGCGCGGTTGCCAGTGATCCTTTTTACGGCGCACCAACGACTCGCGATAGCTACGGTCTTTCGGGTACTTGGAAAATTCTTGATAACGTTAGTCTCTCGACAACGGGAGCCTATGCCTATGCCTCTGCTCAAGGGTTAGATAAAAACGGCTTTAACCGCTCTGGCTACGGTGCTGATCTCTGGACTTGGAATGCGGGACTTTCTTTCCTCGATTTAGGAAAACAAGGTGCGGTTCTATCGGTTGCGGGCGGTTTGATTCCCCAAGCCGCTAGTGTTACCAACCGCCCTGGTGATCCAATTAACGAAGACCGCAATCCCACCTATTTGATTGAAACCCAGTATAAGTACCCTGTTAACAAAAATATTGTGTTAACTCCTGGTTTCTACGTGGTTCTCAATCCTCAAGGAAATAGCAATAATTCTGCTATCTGGGTGGGGGTATTACGAACAAGCTTCTTATTTTAATAAACATAGCAAAGCAGGGTTCAAGTCCCTTTTTGTCATTTTCAATAGAGTTAGGTCACGTTTTTAATCGCTCAGGCATAAAATCGAGTTCAGTATCCATAAGTCCCCATAAAAGTCCTAAAACCTTAGCCTGAGCGAAGTTCGGGTAATCTTCTAAATATTCCTTCAGTTTTGCCAGCCCCCCATCCTGAATAACTCCGATAATTTCTTCCGCGATCGCATCTAGTAGTCAGTCAAGGTAGAACTGATGGATAAAGCCGCTTGAGTTTGATGCGAGCATCATCAGTGGTAAATTGCCAATCAATGGTACGCAATTGTT
>JBEIFD010000253.1:0-5975 GCA_040382535.1 Merismopediaceae cyanobacterium | reverse complement strand
TGCCCGCGCGATCGCGATTCAGCCCCAGGTTATTTTGATGGATGAACCCTGTTCTGCTTTAGATCCGATTTCTACTCTCAAGGTTGAAGAATTAATCCACGAACTCAAACAGCAATACACCATCATCATCGTTACCCACAATATGCAGCAAGCTTCACGGGTTTCGGATATGACTGCTTTTTATAATGCAGAAGCAACTTCAAAAGGGGCAAAAGTGGGTTATTTAGTGGAATATGACCGCACCGAAAAGGTATTTCAAGATCCTACCCAACAAGTTACCAAGGATTATGTTAGTGGACGTTTTGGTTAAACTGAAAAATCAGTTTCTCTTTAGCAGTACTTTTTGCTAGGGACTATTGATAGATAGTGGTGTGCAGTCGTATGGATTATTATTGGCAATATTGTAGATCAATTTAGGATGATATTTTTCGCGATCGCGTTAATTTTTGGAGTTGTTGACTTTCGACTTCTAGAACGCGACGGGCAAAGTCAATAGAGGTCACACCCATTGGCTTTACCGCCATTCCCCCTGAAGAATAAAGGCTGACCAGTAATAGGGCGATTTCCACTCAGTTTCTGTTTGCATTTGCAATTGTGCTTCCCGTAGAGCTTGGGCGGGGGGAAGTTTTTTCTCTACAATTAACTTATAAAATCGGGTCATCAATTCCGCCGTTGCTTGGTCATCTACTTGCCAGAGACTAACTAATACTCTTGGTGTCCCTGCATACATAAATCCTCTTGTTAAGCCGACTAAGCCTTCCCCTTTGATTTCTTGTCCTAAGCCCGTTTCGCAGGCACTCAGTACCACTAATTCCGCAGGTAAATTAAGGTTAAAGATGTCGTTAAGGCGTAGGAAGCCATTAATCGGTGTCCCTTTTGCATCTACTAAAGAGAGAATAATGCCAGAATCGGTGGGTTCTTCTCCATTAAAAACACCGTGAGTTGCTAGATGGATAATGCGATACTGGCTGAGTTGAGGATTGATGGCCAAATTAAGATTGGCTTGGTCATCGAAGGCGGCGGTGGTTTCGGTTTTAGGGATTAGAGCAAGGATGGCTTGGGCTTCTTGGCGAGTGCCAGGGAGTTGTGTAAATTGGTTATTGTTTCCTAATGCACGGCTTTTTTTTAGGGTTTTTGTGGCACGGTTGAGGGCTAATTGGTTTAAGTCGGGGTTAGTTGGGGAAATGGGTTGTTTTTGAGGTACTTTGATACGTTGATCGTCTGCACTAAAAATGGGGTCAGCAAGGATCGCTAAGGTTTTGGGGGCGGGTTTGCGGTTTTGGGTTTCTTGGCGAATGAGGGCAATACTAGAACTGGAGGGCAGGTTAACCAGTTCATGTTGATTAATCAGAGGTTGGTTGTTGAGGGTAAGGGTCGCGAAGGGGACGTAACTCAGTACGCCATCGGGAACGATAACTAATCGTTTTTGCTTCAGTTTAGCGACGGGAGTGAGGACAAGTTGACTGAGTTGGTTAGCGGCTTGGCTAATATTTGCTGTGTCATCTTTGCCGTATTGAATGGCATTCAGGAGTTCTCGCGCGGTGGTTTCGATTTCTTTTTGGGCGGGGAGAATGTGGGAGGTGAATCCGTCTTTGGTAATGATCCAGAGGTAGCTTTTATCTTTGCCGAGGGAGTATTGCAGGAGGGCCGTTTCGGGGTCGAGAATTTGCTGTTGGACTTGGGCTAGGGTCAGAGGTTGGGGATATTTAAGCGCGGCGTATTTGGGAGATTTAGCGCGGATTGTGTCTTGAATTGCCTGATATTGGGCAAGTAAATTCTTGCGTTCTTGTTGAAAAAAGGCTTTTTGTTGCTCGGTAGGATTTTTATTAATAAGCTCGCTCCATTGTTTTTCAAGGGCGGTAGTTTTATCTTTAAGGGCATTTTCTTGATCTAACAGCTTGGGATCAACACCTTGGCGAATATCGGCATTAGATTCGTTGAGCAGTTCCAGCAGGGTTCTGGCACGACTGCGTTCACTGGTATCAAAAGCTTGAGAATTATAGCCTTGGGGAGAATCTTGTTGGTGTAAATCCATCAAAATATCAATTTTCAAGGCATAGTAATCTTGTTTGGTGGCAAAAAAGCTAGTTTTCAGTTCGGGATTGACAATCTCTTGACGAATATTTTCAATAATATCTATGGCTTCACTGATGGAGCTTAAGGCGGCTTTTAGATCGCCCTCTTTTCGTTCTAATTTAGCCAGATCGTAGAGGGTTTGCGATTTCTCTGGTTGCCAACTAAGGGTTTGGTAGAGGGCAAGTTGATCTCGATAGGTTTGGATCGCTTTTTGGGGTTGTTTGAGAGCGATATAGACTTCAGCAAGAGTCGTAAAAACAATGGCTTCTACTGTCCGAAACTGAGACTGTTGAGCTAGGCTCTGGGCTTTTTGGGCATATTCGAGGGCTTCAGGATAATTTTCCTGCTTTAATTTAGCTTTAGCAAGGACGTTATTAACTGTGGCTTGCATGAGTAGCTTTGTTTCAATTACTTCCAATTTTTCCGCGATCGCTAATGCTTTATTACTACTGGTGATTGCCTGCTGATCGTTGCCTGTGTCTAGATAAACTTGACTGATACGGAATTTAGATTGAGCGGCCTTTGTGCAATTGCCAGTCGTTTCAGCGATCAAAAAAGCTTGCTGATAGAGTTTTAGGGCTTCGGGATAATTTTTTAACTTTTTGTAAACAGATCCCATGTCTTGTATGGCGGCAATTTCATCAGATCTCATACCTGTATCCCGAAAAATAGACAAGGCTTTCTGATAGGTATCGAGACTAGAATCATAGGCTCCCAGGGAGAGGTAGATGTAACCGAGAGTTAATAAGGTATTGGCTTCGCTAGGGAGGATATTAAGCTGTCGTTGAATCTCTAAAGATTGATTTAAGGTATTAATTGCCTCTTGCTTTTTCCCTTGATCATTGAGAATAGAGGCAATGTCTTCTAAGGCTTCTGCTTCTTGCGGCTTAGCTTCCATGAATTGCCAAAGTTTTAATTGTTGTTGATAAGTATCAAGAGCTTGGGGATATTGTCCGAGTCTGGCATACTCCAAGCCTGCTAATACACCTAACAAATCAGCTTCTGTCTTGATATTTTCTTGCTTGCGATATTTTTGGAAATCTTGTTGGAAGCTTTCGCTAGTGTTAGTAGCAGGTTCAGAAGCAGATTCGGATGAATTTGGTACATTAGCCGATGGTTCTGGGGAAGGTGGTTTTTGTAATGTTGCAATTTGATCAGAACAGCTAAATGTTGACAATGCAGCGTAACTTAGGTCAACAGTTCTTCTATCTCTTTTAAATTCAGGATCGAGCGCGTTAGCTTGCTTTAGAGACTCTAGGGCTTTTTTGACTTCTCCCAAACTAAAAAGATAAAAAGAGGTCATAAAGTCAAGTGTTTCAGCTTGTTTAACAACATCACCTCTAGCTCGCCAGAAAGATAGAGCTTGGTTATAGTAATCAAGTCCTTTCTGGTTTTGTCCTAAATTTTGACTGTAAGTCTGTCCAATGCTTGTTAAGGTACTCGGTGTCACTTCGGGAGTATCAGGAAACAGGGACGGAGCTTGTTGAGAATAATCGATCGCCTTCTGATATTGTCCTATCTCCTTATAAATTAAAGACAAGGAAGTAACGGCGAGTCCCTGACATTCTCGATCATTCAAGGCTTCACAAGCCGATGCCGCTTGCTGGGCATACTCTAATGCTTTTGGATATTCTCCTCGCAACCAGTAGAGTTTAGCGATGTAGTCGAGTGTTTTTGCTACCTCAAGGCGATCTTCTGTTAATTGCCAGTACTTTAACGCTTCAATCCATTTGGGAATCACTTGGGTGGCCAGGGGGGCGTTTTCTTGCAGTAATTTGCTGGCTTCCGTGTCTGCTTTCTCCGCCGCAATACGGTTAGGATCGGTACTTTTTGGAGGAGATTGGTTTTGAGTTTGTGTTACTGGATCGGCCGCCGAGGATTGAGCAAAAACAACTGACGAAGACACTCCATTTGCTGTAACCGTTAACAGGGTCAAAACCTTGAATAACTTGATATTCCTAGCCATAGCAGTATAAAAGAACAATAAATTATTTTTACAAGAGCGTGATTAACTGAGTTTTTATCCCATAGAAAAACTTAAATTCGATTATAGCGGTAAGGCTGTTTCTCAAAACCGCGATCGCCTCTAGTAGAGATGCCGATTTGAAAGGGAAAAAACAGATAAATCAAAGGTAGAGGCTTGGTCTCCAAGTCTTGCACTCTAAGGATTTGGAAACCAAACCCCTACTTTTGTGCAGTCGCTTTTAAAAGAGAGAAAAATAATCTTTGACTATTTTTGAATTTTCTCGATCCGTTGTATCAATAACTGTACCTGAGACTCATCCCCCAAAGCACCGTAACTAGCCTGAGCCTTTTTGAACCCAGAAAGAGCCTCCCCACTGCCAGCGCATTTTTCTCACAGTTTCATCGCATTTGGCATCATCAATCAGATGGATTAGGTTTATTTCCAGCATTCTCTGTGTGTGTGAAGAATTTATGGCTCTTTATTCTACCAGTCTTTTATACCTCCCCGAAACACCTATTGAGCCTGAGTATCAATCCTGGTGATGTAGTTACTGTAGATTTTTCTGGAGTCAATGGAATTAAGCGTCGCCCTGCTGTTGTTTTATCCTCAGTTACTTACCATTCTCTTCGTCCCGATGTCATTATTGGTTTGATTACTACGCAATCTGCTGGATTAGGCAGTACCGATTATCCTCTTCAAGATTGGAGATTAGCAGGGTTAAAGAGTGCATCTATTTTCCGTAGTTTTATAGTGACTTTACCGAGATCTACTAATTTCATTGTAATTGGTCATCTAACGGAACGTGATTGGAAAGAAGTTAGAAATTGTTTAAAAATAGCTTTAGCGGATTTGGATTATTAAATTTGCTTAGTGAGCGAGGGTCAAAATTTTCATATTATCCTACAGACGTTGACTCTGAAATTTTACCAATTACGAAGAGGGTTAATCCTGCTAGGATCAGAAAAGACCTGCTTAACAATTATTAATCATCATGGCCAGAGACTTACGGGGATTCATCCAACTGCTCGAAGAACGGGGACAATTACGACGCATCACAGCCCCAGTCGATCGCGACCTCGAAGTTGCAGAAATCGCCAACCGAATGTTACAAGCAGGCGGCCCAGCCCTATTGTTTGAAAACGTCAAAGACTCAGCCTTTCCCATTGCCGTCAACTTAATGGGAACCGTCGAACGCATCTGTTGGGCGATGAACATGGAAAATCCCTTGGAATTAGAGGATTTAGGCAAAAAATTGTCCATGTTACAACAACCCAAACCGCCCAAAACCATTAATCAAGCCATCGATTTTGGCAAAGTGCTATTTGATGTTCTCAAAGCTAAACCGAGCCGCGATTATTTTCCCCCCTGCCAACAGATAGTCATCGAAGGGGATGATCTAGATTTGACCCAAATTCCCATGATTCGTCCCTATTCAGGGGATGCAGGTCAAATTATTACCTTGGGATTAGTCATTACCAAAGATTGCGAAACAGGCACGCCGAATGTGGGAGTTTATCGTCTGCAATTACAATCGAAAAATACCATGACCGTCCATTGGCTCTCGGTGCGAGGAGGGGCCAGACATTTACGCAAAGCCGCAGAAGCAGGCAAAAAATTAGAAATCGCGATCGCGTTAGGAGTCGATCCGTTGATTATTATGGCGGCGGCTACTCCCATTCCTGTGGATCTGTCTGAGTGGTTATTTGCGGGGCTATACGGTGGATCGGGCGTGAAATTAGCTCGGTGTAAAACGGTAGATTTAGAAGTTCCTGCCGACTCAGAATTTGTATTAGAAGGAACCATGACTCCTGGCGAGATGTTACCCGATGGCCCCTTTGGCGATCACATGGGTTATTACGGCGGCGTAGAAGATTCTCCCTTAGTGCGTTTTCATGCCATTACCCATCGCAAAGATCCCATTTATCTGACCACC
>JBEIFD010000252.1:0-5986 GCA_040382535.1 Merismopediaceae cyanobacterium | reverse complement strand
CCCAATACCAATAATAGGAATACTGCCCTGGGTTTGTTGATAAATAAAACGGATGATTTCCGTAGAACGTTGACGTAGGGGCATCCCACTTAGCCCCCCCGCTTCTTCTTGGATTTTATTCCCTGTTTTGGGTAGAGTTTGCGTTTTTAATCCTTCTCGTTGAATCGTCGTATTGGTCGCCACAATGCCCGATAATTGATAGGTTTTGGCGAGATCAATGATCGTACTAATCGCAACTTCATCTAGATCGGGAGAAATTTTAATGAGTAATCTTTTTTCTCCTTGATTGACTGACTGTAACCCCTTCAGGATTTTTTCGAGTTCCTCCGATCCTTGCAGCGATCGCAATCCAGGCGTATTAGGAGAACTGACATTAATCACAAAATAATCGGCTAGGTCTTTTAAATACTGAAAACTGCCGATATAATCCTCGGCGGCGGCTTCTAGGGGAGTAATCTTGGATTTAATCAGGTTTATGCCAATGGGAATCGAGCGGGGATGATAATGCCAGGTTTCCTGCAAGGTTTTCGCCATCACCTCTGCGCCCAGATTGTTGCCCCCCAGACGATTTAAGACCGCTTGATCCAACGGCAAACGAAATAAACGCGGTTGGGGATTTCCTAATTGAGCATGAAGGGTTACTCCCCCCTAGTTCAGCGAATCCGAATCCTAAATAGGGCCACATCGCGGCGGCTTCTGCATCTTTATCACAGCCCGCCGATAATCCTAAAATATTGGGAAAATTTAACCCCCAAATGTCTTGGGAAAGTCTTTGATCGTTTTGGCAAAAAGAGTGCGCTAATTGATCTAGAATCCATTGTCCCCGACCTTCTCGACTGAGGCGATCAAAACCTTGGAGCGTCTTGATCATTTGGCGATGACCCCATTCGGGATTGGATTGAGTGGCGGCTAAAACGAGGGGATAAAAAGGCTTGGCAAAGGTGAACATTTTAAAAGTAGAAATTACGGCTTTTTCGATAAATGAATGAGAATAGATCTTTATCTCCAAGGTAAAACAGGAGGCGGAGCATGGGAATGTTTTTCAGGCTGATTTAGTCCAGGTAACCAAACTCTCAATCTTTGCCAAATATGGATAAAAGTCGTTATCACGCCAAACATCTGACTTATTGATATATCTTCTGAGAATTGGTAATTGAGTTGATCTTGAATCTCTTCACATTTCTGTCTAATTTTTTCTAATAAATCTTGAACTTCTGCTTGAGTTTGTGCTTGAGGAAAGTTTTCATAAATTAATAAAAAAGTATCCGCAAATAATTGTAATGAGAATGGTTCATCAACATAACAGTTTATTGCATCTGAATATCCCCACCAAATTCCTCCCTGTTTTGCGACACTTTCTCCTAATTCTACGGCGGTATGACAAGCAAAAATATAAGCACTTCGTTTCTCTAAAATGAAAGCATCGTCAATAGATAATGCAATTTGACTATCTTGAGCGCGTAAGATATTAGTGTCACCATGTGACATTGCAAAAAGAGGTGAGTCAGTATTCTTCAAAAAATCCAATAAATTATCTCTAGTTGCCTGTTTTTCAAGGAGAATAATAAAATTAGAGGGGAATTTGAAGGTTTGAGCAAGATTAAAATTAGATTGAGTCGCTTCATCGTAAGCAGGCACAAAAACAATCATTGATTATTTCTCCTTTTGGCCATACTTTTGAGAAAATCTCTTGATACTCTTAAGACATCTGAAGCATATTGAAGACCAATTTCTGAACCTGATTCTATTTCATGAGAGATTTCTTCAGCCGTTAAAGTTCTTCCTTGGGATGTTTTCCAAAGGACAGTATCTGATGGTACAACTTCATTCACTAAACCAGCAAAAACTTTTAGATTCATATTACAAGCTACATCTTCTTTCTGTATTAAAAGCTTAT
Organism: Merismopediaceae cyanobacterium; assembly: GCA_040382535.1. GTDB lineage: Bacteria > Cyanobacteriota > Cyanobacteriia > Cyanobacteriales > Microcystaceae > Snowella. The sequence continues at coordinate 4,089 of JBEIFD010000252.1, read as the reverse complement.
TAATACCTTCAATAAAATCTTTCAAAGAAGAAGAAGATTGCATTGCTTCATCAATATTGATATGTTTTAAAAAGTCCCACTGAGAATATTTTTCACCAAATATCACTTTGGCGATCGCTTTATTTTTATTGTCCGAAATTTCATCTGGGGCAGGCAAGTCTTCGATTAATTTTTTTCCCCAGTCCGACTTGACATATTTTATCGCGGTTTTTTTATCTGCAAATAACCAAGAAGTAACATCAGGAACTGCATAAAATAAGGTTATAAAAGAATTAAATTGATTATCGATTTTTGATTTTAGCTCAGAATCACAAAATTTTTCTAGATCAACACTAACCAGTACAGCATAGTTTTTTGCTATATTTTCGGCCAGATTATTGACAAATTTAATAATATTTTGTCTCCCTCTCATTGGTGTTACAACGATCTGCTCAGAAGAGATTTTTGCCGCCTGAAAAATCCACTGAATCAATTGAGCATCAGCAGAGTTTTCAACTAACAAAGTAAGATAGTTATTAGACATCGTTTTTCATATTGAAACAACTAGAATTTTAACTAATTTGATTAATTTTGGCTTGTCTAACCAAACCCTACCAATTGCGCCAACCTCGTTTTTCCGAATCCTCCAGCTTATTTGCCCTTAAACCGATGCGATCGCCTTTTAAAAGATCCTGATAGGCTTGGGTCGTGGCCCAGCGATCGATTTCCTTGGCTCGGAGAACGGGGACAGGATGGGTCAACTGTTCAGTTTGCATGGATTTGAGCATCGCGCCTAGTTCATTATCACTGATGCTATGGTAATCCCTGGCTTGGTCGATAAAAGCGTCTAGATTTAATTGGGGAGCCAGGGTCGGAGAGCCGCCCGCTAATTTCATCAACACCGACATCACAATTTTGGGGTCTTGAACGGCTAATAAGGCGGCGCGATCGCAACTAAATTCGGCACAACGCACCCATTCCAACATTTGTCCCTGGAGAGATTGGGCTACCACCGTTCCCCAACTGGGCAAAAGTCCTGCCGCTAAAACTAGAATATTCGCCAAGGTCAGATAGACCCCATGCTCACACTTGAGATGGCCCAACTCATGGGCGATCACCGCCTGAATTTCTTCGGGAGTCAGCATATCGATCAGGGAAGTATGCAGCACAATAAAAGGCTGTTTTCCCCGCATCGCAAAGGTATAAGCATTGGGGACAGGATTTTGCTGGATATACATTTCGGGCGGTTCTAGATCCAATACCCGACAGGCATCTAATAATAATTGATGAAGATGGGGCAATTGCTTTTCACTGATCCGCACACTGGAGGCTAAATTATTGAGGGCAAAAAACTGTTCTGCAACGGAACCCAAGAGGCTACGCACCGCTAAATCCATTCCAGGTAATTGTTTGAGGGTGTTAGTGGCTTCTCGGTCTAGGGGATGGCGAAATTGATCGGCTTTGAGTCCCAGTAATAAGGTTGGAGTGAATCCCATAGAAATAAAAAAAGATGGATAGGAGTGGCTTGTAATGGCTCAATTCTCATTTTACAAAATTTTACAAACAATTTAGGCTAGATAAGGTTGCTTCTTCTTCCAGAAATCAGAGCGAGGAGAGGCGATCGCCTAGATTTAGCAAAATTTATTGAGATTTTTTGATCGTGAAACCTTCTTTTTTTCCTAATTCTGCTGGTAATTTTGCTTGGTTTAGACTTCTCGGTTTTAAGGGATCGGTCATTCCCGCAATTTTACCCAGGGTTGCTATTTGTATGATTTTCGCGATCGCCGTTACGGTCGGTCATTTTCTCGGATGGAAACTCTCTATGTCTTTCCAAGTTGTGCCGAGTATTGTCATCGGTTTATTACTGGTTTTTCGGACAAATACGGCCTATGAAAGGTTTTGGGAAGGGCGTAAAGCCTGGGGAACGTTGATTAATACTGTGCGAAATCTTTCCCGTTCTATTTGGATTGCGATCGCAGAACAGGAACCAACGGATCGCCAGGAAAAAATTGTTGTTCTACGGCTTTTAGTGGCCTTTGCGATCGCAACCAAACTCCATCTACGCTCAGAAAAGCTTGATCCAGAAATTGCTGATTTTCTACCAAAAGACTATTACGAAAAACTCCAAACCATGAATAATCCTCCTCTAGAAATTGCTTTTTGGATCGGAGATTATCTTCAACAAAGCTATGAAAAAGGTTGCATTCATCCCTACCAACTATCAGCAATGCTGAAATTATTAGACAACATGGTTGATGTCTTAGGTATTTGTGAAAGAATTCTTAAAACCCCCATTCCCCTCGCCTATATCATTCATTTACGCCAATTAATTTTTCTCTATTGTTTTACGGCTCCTTTTGAACTCATTAATAGTTTAGGCTGGCTAACTCCTCTTTTTGTGGGAGTCATTGCGTTTACCGTCTTTGGGATTGAAGAAATTGGGGTAGAAATCGAAAACCCCTTCGGTCATGATGCCAATGATTTACCCCTCGATCAAATCTGTCGCACCATGCAAGTCAATATTGATGATCTGATTCGGGTTGGCTCCCAAGACTAACGATTCTTTCTGATTCAAGTTAAAAAAGCGATCATCTTTAGATAGAAGTGAATTATCCTGTAAAATCGATCCGCAAGCATTTTATCAAGTAAATATATGAAACGTTTTATTCGCCTTGGAACCAGCTTTTTAGCAGCCTCAACCCTATTGATCACTGCCTGTGGCCAGAATACTCCCACTGCCTCCAATAGTCCCGAAACGACGACTCAGCCGACCGAAACCAACAATCAGGGAATCCCCATCGGCATCGCCCTTGCCCAGACCAGTAATGTCGCCCTATTGGGTCAAGAAGGGGTTGCGGGCAGTAAAATTGCCGAAAAATACTTTAACGACAAAGGTGGCATCAACGGAACCCCCATTAAATTGGTTGTACAAGATACAGGAGGGGATGAAGCAGGGGCAATCAACGCCTTTCAAACCCTGATCACCCAAAATAAAGTCGCTGGTATTGTCGGGCCAACCCTCTCCCAGCAAGCGTTTAGTGCCGATCCCATTGCGGAACGTGCCAAAGTTCCCGTGATCGCCGCGTCTAATACGGCCAAAGGAATTCCCGAAATTGGAGACTATATTGCCCGTGTTTCTTCCCCTGTGACGGTGGTTGCGCCTAATTCGGTCAAAGCCGCCTTAAAAATCAATCCTAATATTAAAAGAGTCGCGGTTTTCTTTGCTCAAAATGATGCCTTTAATAAATCGGAAACCGAAGTTTTTCAAAAAACGGTTAAAGATCAGGGTCTAGACCTCGTTACCGTACAAAAATTTCAAACCACCGATACGGATTTTCAAACCCAGGCAACCAGTGCCTTGAATCTTAAACCTGATTTAATTATTATTTCTGGATTAGCCTCTGACGGCGGAAATTTAGTCCGACAACTGCGAGAATTGGGTTACAAGGGTTTAATTATTGGTGGCAATGGTTTAAATAGTTCTAATATTTTTGCGGTCTGTAAAACTCAATGTAATGGGGTTTTAGTGGCCCAGGCCTATAGTCCCGATCATAAAAATGCGGTGAATGAGGCTTTTCGGGAAACTTATTTGAATCAATACAAAAAACAGCCCCCCCAATTTAGCGCACAAGCGTTTGCGGCGGTTCAGGTTTATGTCGAAGCTCTGCAAGCTCTTGATAAAAAGACTCCTATTAAAGATCTTTCCTTGGAGCAATTACGCACTGATTTAAATAAACAATTACTCACAGGAACCTACGATACGCCTATTGGACTGATTTCTTTTTCTCCGACGGGGGAAGTCAATCAAAAAGATTTTTATGTTGCAGAAATGAAGGTTGATAAGGACGGAAATAATGGTCAATTTGTTTATTTAAAATAGGCTCTATGGCCAGCAATTCTAAATTTGAAAAATCAGGAGGAATTAGCGGGGAGCAGAGGGTCAAATTGCTCAAGCATAAAATCAAGAAGGTGTTGCCAGTGATCAAAGACAAAATAAGTAGTAAGAGTGCGTAAGTCCGATAAAAGCTGCAAAACGGTGTGAAACAAGAAAGCAAGCAGATTTAGGGTGAGCAAGAAGGAAGCAAGATGCTGAGCACCATGACCAAAATT
>JBEIFD010000251.1:0-6032 GCA_040382535.1 Merismopediaceae cyanobacterium | reverse complement strand
TGTCAAAACAGCAGTTGATAATAGCCACAGAAGACGTACCAATGACAATGGTTGTTCTATTGAGGAGCCGAGTGAGGGGGAAACTCTCATGCTCGGTTTTGCAGACGAGCCGTTGTGGTGACATGACGGCTTAGTTTAACTCGATGATTAATAAATCATGTCCTTCTCCTCCATTTACTCTATCTCGTCCTCGGCCTGGATTAAATGTGTCATCTCCAGAAGTACCAACAAAAGGAGGGTCATTATCAATCGTTCCCGTATAATCCTGTTGCTCTACTTGAATCACTTCTCCATTTACAGTAATAAATCCATGATCATCCTCAGTTTTCAAAGCCTGTAAAGTCAAAGCATCCAGACTTTCCCCCGCAACCAAAGCCGCAAAAATTGCCCCCTCATCCCCCGCACTATCAGAGGTATTAATCTGAGCATCCACAAAATGCCCAAACTCTTCTAATATTAGATTTGCTAAAGATTGCTGGCTCGCTGACGCTAAAAACTGTTCAGACAGATAAATTGTATTCGTACTGAAGGAATAGGCTCCATTCGCTGTTCCCAAAACACCATTACTCACTATTTCAATCTGGGGAAACTGACTAAAATTCTGATTTTGCCACTGAGATTTAAGCGTTGCCGCCTTTGCCGAATCATAACTTGACCCAAAGGTTGTCTCGAACAAACTCCAGAAATTTTCTAAATTGGCAAAATTTACAAGCTGGTCATAAACAGACGAAAGACTAGAAAAAAATGAATTAGGCATGATGGTTTATCCCATAAAAAGTTTCAATGATGATAATTATAAAATTAAATCAACTTTTTTTAGTCGGAATAAGGTATAATGCCTGACTGCGAACGATAGAATAGGATTTTGAGCGATTAAAGTGTTAACTTTTGTAATCTTCTTTCCGAAAACAGCAGGTAAAACCCGATCGCCTGAGATAAAGCGACAATAAAAAAGCGATCACACCTTTCCCATTAAGGAATGAAAAATAAATAACCTAGTCGCTTTTTTTCTTAACAAAGGTGAAGCTCTTGCTTTGGAACATAAAATGCACAACTTAATAGATTTTCATTCCTAAGAAAAAACGCGATCGCCCTTTCCAATTAAAAAAAATGCGATCGCCTCACACTTTTGGGAAAAACTACTATCATATTAATTGGGTTCGTACGACGGGGGGTTTACAGGAGAAAAAGAGTCCGCCTTCTCACATTCCGTTTTTTAATTAACGGCGATCAATCAACTTGCTAGAATGAGCAAAATTGGTATTGTCAGATTATAAATATTTCTCAAATATTTCACTTATTGAAAAAATTAATTTTTCTAGAACTTTATTCAAAGTTTTCCACATTATCAAATATATACATTCTACTGCATAAATTGATTAGCTTAATTAGACAAATTTATATAAAATATCTATGACAATCATCAAAAAAATAAAATGCTGAAATCACGATTTTATTCGCAAAAGTCTGGAATAAAAGCCCTATTTCACCTCTTGATAATCGCCATTATCTCCGTCATTTTTAATTTACGATTACTATGTCCACCCGCCCTAGCTCAAACCATATTACCTTTTACTTCCGATCAAACATTGCAGGTTGCAACCCGTGTTCTTCCCCCTTTTGTGATCGAAGAAAACGGAGAACTTTTTGGTTTTAGTATAGAATTGTGGCGTAGTATTGCGGAGCAATTAGACGTAAAATTTGAGTTTAAGAAATATCCTAATGTCAAACAATTACTGGAAGCAGTTGCAAAAAATCAAGTTGATTTAGGAATAGCCGCGATTTCTATCACGGCCGAACGGGAACAAAAATTCGACTTTTCCTATCCGATCTTTTTTAGTGGTTTACAAATCCTTGTCCGTAATACTCAATCAGGCGCGGCCAATGCACTACAAAGTCTTCTTGCGTCTGGTAATATTCTCTTTTCGACGACGATTTACCATGTATTGGCAGTTGCTACAATATTATCAATGATCATGGCCCATGTTGTCTGGTTGATTGAGCGTAACCACAAAGAATCGATGATATCTAGGCATTATTTTCCAGGAATTTTTGAAGCATTTTGGTGGGCTATTACCGCTTTAGTTGCCCAACAAGACTCGAATCCCAACCATACTTTAGCCAAAATTGTCGCTCTTTTTTGGATGTTTTCCTCTGTTATTTTTCTCAGCTATTTCACGGCATCTTTCGCCAGTATTATGACCGTACAAAGATTACAGATTGATATTCAAGGATTTGATGATCTTCGGGGACATATTGTAGCAACGACAAAAGGAAGTGTTGCGGCGGAATTTTTGAAGAGGCATCGTATTAAAACGGTAGAGTTTTCGAGTATCGAACAGGTTTATGAAAGTCTCCTTAACAAGAAATCAGATGCTGTTGTTTTTGATTCACCTGTCTTAAAATATTATGCTAATAATGAAGGAAAAAATAAGGTGCAATTAGTCGGCGAAATTTTTGATCCCTCTAATTACGGCATTGTTTATGTTCAAAAATCACCGTTAAGAAAAGCGGTTAATGTTGCTTTACTGAAGTTGTATGCAAATGGAACTTATCAAGAACTCTACGACAAGTATTTTAAAAAAAGTAAACAAAGTCAATAATTAAGGCAAACCGCGATCGCCGATAAATAGTTATCTAAATTTCTAATTATTCTGGTTAGCCACAAACTGATTGACCAAAGCAACATCAATATCTAATTCCTCGGCAATTTCCGCGATCAATAAACCCAATTTTTTTAGTAGGGGAATTGTTTTTAACTTTCCTTCAAGAAGTCCTTCCTGACGACCCTTCTGGAGACCTTCTTGAAGAATTTCTTAATAAACGGCTGATTCTTTCATAAACTGACTCCTTAAGATGGTTTTTACAATATTAGGTTTAACAACCAATCCTCCAAATACTGCCGTTGCGGCGGTTAAATTTTGTCTTACATTGTTATCAGCAATGCTTTTCAAGGATTGGGCTACTTTTCTTAATATTATCCTGGGGTCAGAACTTTTGCTTAAACTCGCTAAGGGCAATAAACCTAGACTGTTTAAAAAAAGTTCGGTTGATTCCTCCCATAAACGAACAACTCGATAACGATGAGTTGTTTTTCCCACTTGAAAACTATCCTGATAAACTAAAGTCGATTGAGTGGGTTTCAGATAAATCACCACCTGGTGCATAGTTTTATTCGGAAAACGACGATAAACCCTAACTCGATAATCCAGCATCCGAAAACTCATTTTTTCATCAGGCTCCGTTTGAAATTCTAGATGTAACACTAAATCTTCTGATTGTTCGAGAATGAGGGAATCTGCACGAATCGGTTCTAAAAATAATTCTGTTGGACTCAGTTTAGTCAACGTAACGGGACGACCGAGCAACCAAGTAGCATAATCTTCAGAAAAATTTTCGGCGAGAAATTTGCAGACGTTATCAAACATAGCTAAATTCTAACATTTCAGCGATCGCCTCTTACCCCCAAAGATAAAAACGCGATCGCCTGAGAACAAATTAGGAATTTAAAAATTTAAGCTTTAACGAGAATCACATTTCCCTCAATTTTGGTTTGATAGGTTTTGAGATTGGTTTTTGGTGGCTTATGAGTCACAACACCAGCACTGGTAAAGGTTCCAGGATGACAAGGACAAGCTAGAATCTTTTTATCTTCTTTCCACTTGACCGTACAACCCTCGTGGGTACAGGTAGGATTCACCGCATTAATAGTGTTACTACCTGGTTCCTTAATCAATAAAACTGGCCCTATTGGGGATTTTTTATTGAGTAATTGTCCCTTTTGTTCTAATTCTTTGACCGTACCAACAGCCACAAAACCATCGGGACGTTTCTCTTTGGTTCCTTCTGTTGCGGCAGTGACCACTTCAGGCGCACAGGCGATCGCACCACCCACACCAACTAAGGTCACAAATTCACGACGATTCATTCGTTAATCTCCTCAAAAATTTAAAAAAATTTAGTGAATACAGAACTTTTTGCTTATATTACTTAGCTAAACTGAATAAACAAAGCCTTAGCTGTCTCACATTCAGGACAATTTTCAAAATTAAGACTAGAAGTAGTATAACCGCATTCAGGGCAGACATAAAAGCTTAACTTAACTTCTTTCCAATTAGCCAAATTCGCTAAAGCTTCACTGTAATATTTAGCGTGTTCTGCCTCTGCTTCTTCTGCATAGGTGAAAGTTTTGATAGCCGCATTTTCGTCAGCTTCCTTGGCTTGCTTGATGAATTCGGGATACATCTTAATCCGTTCGTAGGTTTCTCCTGTGATGGCCGCCTCTAGATTTGCTTTGGTTGTGGTCACTGTCGGCGTTTCTATTTTTGCTATTGGAGTTGCGCCCATTTCCCGAAGCACTGCCCCATGATTAGCCGCATGAATAGCCTCGGCCGCCGCCGCCGCTCTAAAGAGGATGGCAACTTGTTTATACCCTTCTTGATCTGCTTTTTGAGCAAAGGCAAGATAACGGACATGGGCATTGGTTTCACCGTTGTAAGCGGCTTGTAAATTTTTGATAGTGGCAGATTGGGCCGCACTGGCTTGGGCGGGCTGGCCTCCGATTAGGGGCAACTTAACTAATAGTTGAGTGGAAAAAGTTCCCACCACACCACCGACACCTGCTAAGGTCACAAATTTACGACGATCCATGATGGAATATTCCTCAAATTTTCAATGTGAATTAAATTGATTGGATTGCGACTAAAAAAGAAACATTGATGCGATCGCGAAAGATAATTTTAGGAACCAAAAACTAATCTAAATTTGGGTTAACGGTAGGACGTTTTTTAAACATATTTGTCATGGTCATTCCCGTTACCAATAAACCAATTAAACCTATGCCATTCAGTACAGGATAAAATTTATCCAAATGAATAATGTCTAAGGTATGTAATCCTAAAAGCACTTCGGCCATGTCTTCCAGTTCAAACCATTCCACCAAAATGGTGCAAGCCATCCCCGTCACAACAGTCAAAACTAAAGGCAAACAAAGAATAATCGCTAAAATTCGATGATATTTCCGAAAAGCCCGCAACAGGAGATTTTGCTTTTTGTGGGGGGTCGCACCAGAAGACATAATGAATCTTGCTCAATGAATGATTACAGATCACCTTAGAACTTAAAAGTAAAGAAATCGGGAAGACAGATTTTTTAAACATCAAAAAGCGTGTCCGATTAGACATCTCCATAATACTATTAAATCAAAAAAGATGCTACAAGCTAAAAAATTAAATGAGAGTAAATCATGACTGAATATACCTATATTTTGGCTTATATCCAAGATCATTCTCAAGAAATAAAGAGGCTATTAGGACTAGAGCGTCAACAATTTTTAGGACTGATAGCCTATGGTAAACTACTTAAAGAAAATCAAAACAAAGAAATTGAGAAAAGCAAAACCAGATTGATTAAAAAAGGTGGAGGAAATAAAGCAAAGCTGTCAAAAGAAGAGCAGATTATTTTAATGTTAGTTTATTTGAGGCATTATCTCAGTTTTCAATTATTAGGAATAATGTTCAAGATAAGTGAATCATCTGCCCATAATATATTTAATTATTGGCAGTCATTATTTGAAGGAAATTTACCAGCAAGTCTATTTGATTAGTTAAAAAAGTACCCAGAAGAAATGGAAAAAGTTAAAGAAGAATTAATTCAACACGAGCTAATAGTGGACGCAACAGAACAGCCAGTAGAGCGACCTTTAGGGCAGGAGGAGCAAAAACCATACTACTCAGGTAAGAAAAAAAGACATACCTCAAAAAGCCAAATAGTTATTTGTTCAGAAATCAAAGATATTGTAGATGTTGTAATAGGGGAAATAGGCTCAAAAAGTGATGTAAAAATATTCCGTGAAAGTTTGCATAAATTTCATCAAGAACAAGGTTTTCTAGGGGATAAAGTGCGATTCGTTTAGGCAAAAATGATAGATTAAAACTCTAAAGTGTAAGCCTAGCAAGGAATACAAGCCATTAAAAGGCAGAAGAACCTTGACAACTTAAGAGCCTTATGGGTTAAATTCCCATCCTGTAGGT
>JBEIFD010000250.1:0-6032 GCA_040382535.1 Merismopediaceae cyanobacterium | reverse complement strand
GATTTTGCATAATTCCAAACGATTGGATCGATAGTTGATTTCATGCCAACATCTCGAACATGAAGCGAATTTGGGAAAAGGTCATGCAAACGAAGCGGCAACTTGGGAGACAGATTTTCATCAAACAGAAGTTTCATACGGATATTGGTGAAGTCATAAACCGACGCTCACGGTCAGCAGCATAGGCAATACAGGCTTTTAAATCTTCTCTTGTTAGATCGGGAAAGTCTTCTAGTATCTCTGCTTCCGTCATTTCAGAAGCTAAATACTCAAGCACCTCATAAACTGTAATACGCAAGCCACGCACACAAGGTTTACCACCGCGTTTATCGGGTTCAATCGTGATGTAATTACGGTAATCCATAGTTGAAATTGATAGATTTAGGCAAGGTACTCAACTATACTAAACCGAGACAATAAAAATCTAAAAATCTTTACATTTACAAAATCCTCAATGTCAGCGATCAGAACTTTAAAACTTCATTGCGAGTTGGTTTACTGTTTGGGAAACGGTCTAGAAAATACGAAGTCTCTTAGTAATCAAAAATGAAAGAAACTAAAATTTGTCATCATTGCGAAGGAAAAGGCTTTATTGAGCTTCGAGACTGTTCAGGTGAAATTCAGCGAGAGGAAACCTGCTCATTTTGCGATGGGACGGGCAAAGTAGAAGCAGATTAACACACTGTCCTTAGCGTTCCATAATAGTTAGCAACGTTATTCTCAGGCGATCGCGGAATTAATCTCTCGTAATAGGTAAATGACTGATGGATATGACTCTTGCGTTTTTCTTAATCGGATTGGCTTTTATTATGGGTCTAATCATTGGTCGTCAGACTGTACCATCCCAAAAGACCGATCAAGCCCTATATCGTTCTAGTCCTAACGTTTTGGCGTTGAGAGATAGACAAGAAATTCTGGAATTATTAAGACAAGGAAATAAAATTCAAGCGATTAAACTTTATCGTTCCCTTACTCAATCTGGACTGAAAGAATCCAAGGAAGCGATTGAACAACTCGAATCGGAAATATAGCAGTTAAGGGACAAGTTTAATTGGAGGGAATTTTTTATCATGGTTTTCTGGAGACTGACCTAACTCTCTAACCATGTTTTTTTTTGTTAATGTAAAAAAGTATTTCTAACTTCAAGTTGTAAATTGACGTTACTGCAAGTAGCAATGTCCTCTCTACCGCCATTTTTCCTTCCAAATTATTCCTATGAATAGCAAAATTGTCGGTTCTGTCCGATCGCAATTGGGACTTTTTGCCATCTTGGGTCTGCTTTTGACGGGTTGTCAGGGTCTGGGAGATGAAAATGCGAAGGCTCAACCCCAGCCTAGTTCTGAAAAATCCCGAAACCGTCCTATTTCCGTTGAAGCGGCGATCGCCCGTCCCCAAAAATTACTCACCAATCTGGAATATACGGGAACAACAGCCCCCATTCGAGAGGTTTCCCTGCAATCGCAAGTTGAGGGACAACTGCAAGAACTGAAAGTAGATGTGGGGGATGCGGTACAAAGCGGACAAATTTTAGCTCGTATTAATGATGATTTACTTTTAGGGGCAGTGAATCAGGCAAAGGCAGAAAAAACAGCCCAGCGATCGGGAGTGCTGACCGCAAAAAGTCAGGTGGGGGATGCTCTGACGAAAGTAGAACAAGCTCGACTGCAACTCCAGCAAGCCGAGGCAGATATTCTGAGATTGCAAACTGCCCTCAATGCCCGAACCGAGCAAGCCCGTCTAGAGGTTCAGCAAACCAAAGCCGATGCCCTGAGATTAAAACAATTAGCTCAGGAAGGCGTGACTCCCGAACAACAAGCGGAACAGGCCCAGACTCGGTTTCAACAGGCTCAAGAAATTTTACGCAACCAAAAGTCTAGTGCCGAGCAACAACTCGGTCAGGCCAAGACAACAGCCAAAACCGCCGCGAAAATTCTCCGTTCCGCCGAAGCCCAAGTGGAAATTGAACAACAAAAAGTTTCTGCCGCCGAAGCCCAGGTGACTGCCCAAAAGGCCTTTATCAATCAAGCGAAAACTCGCCAATCCTACGCCGTAGTGCGATCGCCCTTTGCGGGAAAAGTGCTAACAAAATCCAGTGAACCAGGCAATCTAGTCCAACCAGGGACAGAAATTCTCAAATTAGGAGACTTTAGCCGCCTCAAAATTAATGTTCAAGTTTCAGAACTGCAACTCAGTCGCCTTAAATTACAACAAACCGTTCCCATTACACTTGATGCCTTTCCTGATCAGGAATTAACAGGTATTATCACCCGCATTTCTCCCGCCGCCGATCCCAGTTCTCGCCTTGTTCCCATCGAAATTACCCTCAACAATCCAGGTGCGAAAATCGGTAGTGGACTCCTTGCCAGGGTTAATTTTTCCCAAAATAGAGCAAATAATATTGTTGTGCCTGAATCTGCCCTAAGTCAAGATTCCTCGGTGTTTATTGTGAAAAAATCGGGAGAAAAAACAACTGTAGAAGCCCGTCCCGTCAGTATCGGCAAAAAAGCCAATGGCAAGGTAGAAATTCTCTCTGGATTGTCCCAAGGCGAAAGCTATGTCGTTCGTAGTAGTCAATCTTTGCAAGATAATAGTCCCGTCAATCTCAGCGTCCTCTCGGAAACCGAAAAAACCATCCCCTAAGATTATGTCTAATCCTAATTCTTCGTTTAGTTTTAGTGGTGTGGCCATTCGTCGGCACATTGCAACCTTGATGCTCACCCTAGCAATTACGGTGGTGGGGGTTTTCTTTGTTTTTAGTTTGCCCGTTGATTTGCTGCCTTCCATTAGCTATCCTCGCATCGGTGTAAGAATTGATGCCCCAGGGGTCGCTCCAGAAGTGGCAGTGGATGAGATTACCAAACCCTTAGAAGAGGCCCTATCGGCAACCGATGGAGTCGTTCAGGTTTATTCCCAAACGAGGGAAGGACAAATTAGCCTAGACCTCTTTTTTCGGCCTGGGGGAAATATTAATCAGGCTCTCAATGATACGACGGCAACCTTTAATCGAGCCAGAAATCGGCTGCCCGATACCATTGAAACGCCCCGTATCTTTAAATTTGATCCTTCTCAATTGCCCGTTTATGAGTTTGCTCTAACGTCTTCTTCTTTGTCTGGTTTGAATTTACGTTTATTTGCTGAAGAAGAATTGGCGAGGGAGTTAGGGGTTGTACCAGGGGTGGCGGCGGTGAATGTTTCAGGAGCGGCAGAGGAAGAAATACGCATTAATGTTGACCTGAAACGGTTACAGGCTCTAGATATTGGCTTGATTGATCTGTTAGATGCGTTGCGATCGCGGAATTTAGACATTTCAGGGGGGAGAATCATTGGCAGAACTAGCGAACCCCTGACTCGTACCGTTGGGAGATTTGCAACGATCCGTGAAATTGAAGATTTACCCATCAGCAAATCCAATGCAAATGATCAAAATCCTTCATCCCAAATCTATTTACGGGATGTGGCCCAAGTGATCGATGGCACAGAAGACCAGCGCGTTTTTGTCACCTTGAATGGGGAAAATGCCGTTAAGGTCAGTATTCAAAAGCAACCCGATGCCAACACCATTGAAGTGGTCGATGGGGTTAAAAAACGTCTCGAACAGTTGCGCCAAGCCCGTAGCATTCCCCAGGACGCTATTTTAACGGCGACCCTAGATGACTCGGTTTTTATTCGTAATTCCATTAGTAATGTGGTTTCTTCGGGACTGGTCGGCACTTTATTAGCAGCGATCGCTGTTTTGCTCTTTTTAGGTTCTCTGCGTCAAACCCTGATTATTATTCTGTCTATTCCCTTGGCGACCCTGACCGCGATTATTTTGATGAAATTATTTGGATTATCCCTTAATGTCTTCAGTTTAGGCGGTTTGGCCCTGGGAGTGGGGATTGTGGTGGATAACTCCATTGTCATGTTAGAAACGATTGCAGAATCAGTGGGCATGACCCCTGGTCACCAGCAGACAATTTCTCTCAGTAAAAGAGAAGTACGGAACCAGGCGATCGCCAGCAGTCAGGAGGTAGAATCAGCCCTCATTGCTTCTACCAGTACCAATTTAGTAGCAGTATTACCCTTTTTGATGATTGGCGGCTTTATTTCCCTGATATTCAATGAACTCATTCTGACGATTAGTTTTGCCGTGGCCGCGTCTATTCTCGTGGCTCTTAGCGTAGTTCCCATGTTGGCTTCCCGTTGGTTAAGTCTGCCCCAACAAAGCGGTATTGGGCGTTGGTCTTTTTTTCGAGGATTTAATCATTATTTTGAACAAACGATCCAGCGTTATCACTCTTTTCTGAGTCAATTACTCAAACATAAAATCATCGTCATTGTCGTCACATTTTTAGTTTTAGGAGGCGGTAGTTTGGCGATGGTCGGCCAAATTCCCCAGGAAATTTTACCCCGCATTAATACAGGACAAGCCGTTTTATTTGCCCAATTTCCTCCAGGCACTCCTCTCGAAAAAAATCGGCGTTTGATGAAAATTATCGATGATATTTTGGTTAATCAACCCGAAACCGAATATACCTTTACCACCACAGGCGGCTTCCTTTTTGGCAGTAATACGAATGCGAATCCCCTCAGAAGTTCTAGCACCATTACTCTCAAACCCAATACCAATGTGGATTCCTTCACCGAAAGAGTGACTCAACAATTGGATAAACTTAATTTGGTTGATATTCGCTTACGTCTAGTGCCTGGGAGCGTGCGGGGATTGATTTTGAACAATTCTCCCATCCGTAATGCAGACATCGACCTGATGTTAGAGGGAAATAATCCTGCTACCCTCGCCCAAGCAGGTAAGCAAGTATTAGAAGTTTTGAGAGAAAAAGTTCAACTGTCCCGTTTTCGTCCTGATGCCGATCCTAGACAGCCCGAAGTGCAAATTCATCCCGATTGGGAAAGAGTCGCCCAGGTGGGACTAACTGCCCAAGAAATTGGGGATACCATTCAAACGGCCCTAGAAGGCTCTGTTCCTACTCAACTACAAAGAAAAAATCGCCTAGTTGATATACGGGTCAAACTCAATGATAATCTGCTCCAAGACTCTTCTCAACTGCAACAACTTCCCCTATTTGTGAGTAATAATCAGCAAATTCGCCTCAGTGATGTGGCGCAAATTAGGGAAGGAGAGGCTCCCAGCGAAATTCAACGAATTAATCAACGTCCTGTCTTTTTGATTGCGGGCAGTTTAGCGGAAGGTAGTCGTTTGGGGCAGGCTCTGGAAGAAGTCAAAACGGTGATGGCGGCCATTCCCCTACCCGATGGGGTGACTATCTTACCCAGTACGGCTTCGGAGAGTAATCGTCAATTACAGCAATCTTTAGTGATTCTGGGAAGTCTGGCGGCCTTTTTGGTTTTTGTGGTAATGGCAGTTCAATATAACTCCCTGCTCGATCCCCTGGTGATTATGTTTACTCTTCCCTTAGCTTTGGCGGGGGGAATTTTGGGATTATATGTCACTCAAACGGCGATCGGGGCGACGGTGATTGTCGGGACGGTGTTATTAGTCGGGATTGTGGTGAATAATGCCATTATTATGGTGGAATTGGCGAATCAAATTTGGGAAAGGGAAGGTATTACTCGTCAAGCGGCTATTTTAAGGGCGGCTCCCCAACGTCTGCGACCGATTTTAATGACGACGATTACGACGGTTTTAGGGATGTTTCCCCTTGCGTTAGGGATTGGCCAGGGGTCTGAGTTATTGCAACCATTGGGAATCGTGGTTTTTTCTGGGTTATCTTTGGCAACGTTGTTAACGCTTTTTTTGATTCCCTGTCTTTATGTTTTGTTGCATGACTTTCAGGGGATCAATTTAACTAAATTCAGAGGAAAAAAGGTCGAGAAGAAACCACTTCTTTCCGAGTCAGATGCTCTTTATCAACGCGATCGCATTTCCTAAATTCAATAAAACGCGATCGCCTCAAATAAAATCAACAAAGATGTTCAATACCAAGCATTACTTTAACTTCTTCTAAGGGAAATGATGGTTCATTTATCTGATCATTTTTGGCTTGTCTTAAATCTTGTAAGTCCTCTAAATC
>JBEIFD010000249.1:0-6062 GCA_040382535.1 Merismopediaceae cyanobacterium | reverse complement strand
TCTTCGATGATTCTGCAAAAGCTCAAGACCGATGCAGAAGCATTCTTAGGAGAACCCGTCAAAGAAGCCGTTATCACCGTTCCTGCCTACTTCACCGATGCCCAACGCCAGGCAACCAAGGATGCTGGAACCATAGCTGGCTTAGATGTTCTACGCATTATCAACGAACCCACCGCCGCCGCCTTAGCCTACGGTCTCGACAAACAATCCCAGGAAGAACTAATTTTAGTGTTTGACTTAGGCGGGGGAACCTTTGATGTTTCCCTGCTCCAACTCGGTAACGGTGTTTTTGAAGTCAGGGCCACTTCAGGGAATAACC
This sequence comes from Merismopediaceae cyanobacterium, assembly GCA_040382535.1. Taxonomy (GTDB): domain Bacteria; phylum Cyanobacteriota; class Cyanobacteriia; order Cyanobacteriales; family Microcystaceae; genus Snowella. Next base: position 5,743 of record JBEIFD010000249.1, on the reverse strand, counting down.
ATTTGGGGGGTGATGACTTTGATAACGTTATCGTCCGTTGGATGTCAGATAACTTCAAAGCGAAGGAAAAAATTGATTTAAGTCAGGATAAAATGGCGATCCAACGCTTAAGAGAAGCCGCCGAAAAAGCCAAAATTGAACTTTCTAGCCTCTTGACCACCTCCATTAATCTTCCCTTTATCACGGCAGATGAAAGTGGTCCGAAGCATCTAGAAGTCGATCTCACCCGCGCTAAATTTGAAGAACTGGCTAAACAATTAATTCAGGCAACTTTAACCCCCCTCAATCAAGCCTTTACCGATGGAGAAGTTAAACCCCACAACATCCATCGAGTCATCCTCGTGGGAGGTTCCACCCGTATTCCCGCCGTTCAGCGCATCATTCAACAACTTTTCCCAGAAAGTCAACTAGACCGCTCTATTAATCCCGATGAAGCCGTTGCTCTAGGAGCCGCTATCCAGGGAGGGGTTTTAGGAGGTGAAGTCGATAACGTCCTTCTCTTAGACGTAACGCCTCTATCTCTGGGGATCGAAACCCTGGGAGAAGTCTTTACCAAAATTATCGAACGCAATACCACCATTCCTAGCAGTAAATCCGAAGTCTTTTCCACCGCCGCCGATGGTCAAACCTCCGTAGAAATCCACGTTTTGCAAGGAGAACGGGCCATGGCCCTAGACAATAAAAGCCTGGGTAAGTTTCTCTTAGCGGGCATTCCTCCCGCTCCCAGGGGAGTTCCCCAAATCGAAGTCACCTTTGATATTGATGTCAATGGAATTCTCAAGGTTTCTGCCCAAGATCAAGGGACTAGGCGAGAACAGAGTATCGTTATCAGTCATACTGGTGGTCTCACTAGTACCGAAATTGACCGAATGCGAGAAGAAGCAGCAAAATTTGCGGATCAAGATAATCGCCGTATGCAGATGATCGAATTACGAAATCAGTCTGATAGTCTTTTCTATACCTATGAGACAACCTTGACAGAAAATAGTAACTTGATTCGTCCCGATCTTAAGGCCAACGCCCAAAAGAAAAAAGAACAGTTACAAACGGCTCTGCGCAATTCTGCGATTGGGATTGAAAAGCTCCGAAACTTGGTCGATGAATTCCGTCAATTGCTCCTAACTATCGGAACTGAGGTTTACCAACAGGGAGACGGTACTAACGACAGCATGAGGGCCTTTGAAACCTTGGATGCGACTATTCCTGAAGACATCCTGACTCAACTTAATAGTCGAACCCAAGCCTTTACCCAGGTTGCTTCTTCCTCAAAAACCGTACAGGGTCACACCATAATGTCTCCCATTTACTCAAGCGATGACCATGAAAATTTTGATTTTGATGCCGATGAAACCATTTCTAGTGATTATGAAGCAGTCGATTAATGATGTTTTGTCAGGAGTTTGCTACAGTAAACATTAACCCGATGTAAACTAATCTTAACAAGAACAATCAGAGTAAGGCCCTATGGCAGCGGACTATTACGAAATCCTTGGCGTTTCCAGAGACGCAAGCAAAGAAGACATGAAACGTGCCTATCGTCGTTTGGCGCGGAAATATCATCCTGACGTGAACAAAGAAGCAGGGGCAGAAGACCGCTTTAAAGAGGTGAATCGTGCCTATGAAGTGCTTTCAGAACCCGAAACTCGTGCGCGTTACGACCAATTTGGGGAAGCTGGAGTGAGTGGTGCGGCGGGGGCATCAGGCTTTGAGTATGGGGATATGAGCGGATTTGCCGATATCTTTGAAACAATTTTTGGCGGATTTGGGGGCGCGGCAGCAGGGGCAGGATCGGCTCGACGACGGAGTGGCCCTACTCGTGGAGATGATCTCAGACTAGATCTCAGGCTCAATTTTCGAGAAGCAATTTTTGGAGGAGAAAAGGAAATCCGCATTCCCCATTTAGAATCCTGTCAGGCTTGTCAGGGTTCGGGGGCAAAGTCGGGGACGGGATCACGCACTTGTGCCACTTGTAATGGAGCGGGTCAAGTTAGACGAGCGACTCGGACTCCTTTCGGGAGTTTTGCTCAGGTTTCTGCCTGTCCTACCTGTAATGGGGCGGGAGAGGTGATTGAGGAGAAATGCGAGGTTTGTAATGGCGTGGGTCGTAAGCAAGAAACCAAAAAATTAAAAATCTCTATTCCCCCTGGCGTGGATGACGGGACTCGGTTGCGGGTTTCGCGGGAAGGGGATGCAGGACTTCGAGGCGGCCCTGCGGGAGATCTGTATGTCTATCTGATGGTGGAGACGGATCGAGAATTTACCCGTGAGGGCATTAATATCCGCTCTGAAATTACCATTAGCTATTTACAGGCTATTCTGGGTTGTCGTTTAACGGTGAATACGGTTGATGGCCCCGATGAATTGACGATTCCTGCTGGAACCCAACCCAATACGATTTTAACGCTAGAGAATAAGGGCGTGCCTAAATTGGGAAATGCGACCCTCCGAGGTGATCACCTGATTACGGTGAAGATTAATATTCCTACTCGTATTAATTCGGAAGAGCGGGAGTTATTGGAAAAATTAGCGGGTATTAAGGGAGAAGGTCACGGAAAAGGGGGTTTGGAAGGATTTATTGGAGGATTTTTCCATAAATGACCAGTTTACAAGAAAAGATAATGAGTGAAGTTTCTGACAAGGTTCTACTTGATCTGAGAGGAACGCCTTGTCCGATTAATTTTGTGCGGACGAAATTAAAACTCGCACAAATGTCGGCAGGGGAAGTCCTTGAGGTTTGGTTAGACGGGGGTGAGCCGATTGAACAGGTTCCCCATAGTTTGGCCATGGAAGGCTATACGAAGCAAGACATTGTTGAGGAGGGAACTTTTTTTAAAATGATGATTCTCGTTCCTGATAATTTGTAGCCTATGATTTTTCTATCGTGAATAAGGCTGAATACGGAACTGTTATTGCCATCCAAGCGAATTATTACCAAGTCCGTTTGGAGCATTTTTCTGATGAGTTATTGCTCTGTACCCGTCGATCGCGTCTCAAGAAAATTGGTCAGTCGGTGATGGTGGGCGATCGCGTTTGGGTAGAGGATGTGGATCATCTCAATCAACAAGGGGCGATCTCGTCGGTAGAACCCCGTAAAAATGAATTGTCTCGTCCGCCGATGGCCAATGCGGATCAAATTTTATTAGTCTTTTCTTTGGCCGATCCCCCCTTAGAAGAGTGGCAATTAAGTCGTTTTTTAGTGAAAGCAGAGTCAGCCGATTTAGAATTATGTTTGTGTCTCAATAAACAGGATTTAGTTAGCGAAAAAGAACAAAAACAATGGCAAGAAAGACTGATTCAATGGGGTTATCAGCCGCTATTGATTAGTGTGGATAAGCAACAGGGCATAGACCCCCTCCGCCAGCAATTAAATCAAAAAATCACCTTGATGGCTGGCCCTTCTGGGGTGGGGAAATCCAGTTTGATTAATATTTTAGTGCCAGGGGTTGCTCAACGGGTGAACCAGGTTTCGGGGAAATTACACAGGGGTCGTCATACCACTCGTCACGTAGAACTTTTTGCATTACCGACGGGGGGACTGTTGGCTGATACGCCAGGCTTTAATCAACCTGATTTGGAAATAGAAGCGGCTCAATTAATTTTTCATTTTCCTGAAGCTAGGAGACAATTGGAAACGGGTCTTTGTCAATTTAATGATTGTTCCCATAGAGAAGAACCGAATTGTGTGGTTCGGGGGAATTGGGAACGCTATGAGCATTATTTGAAATTTTTAGAAGAATCCATTCAACAGGCGATCGCGCAACAAGCCAGGGGAGAAGAGGAGTCTGGTTTAAAATCAATGACAAAAGAGTCGGGAAAGCAGGAGGATGAGCCCAAATTAGCGAAGAAAAAGTATCGTCAAACGTCTCGTCGCATTAAGCATCAACAATTGCATGAACTGTATCATGAACAATCTACACGGTCTGAAGATGAAGAGGAACTTGAGGAGTGAGCAATTTCTACGACACAGACTGTCTCTGGTCATAGGAGGCGATCGCGTTTTTATCGCACAAAAAATGAGGTGTTTAAGCCGCTTGAATCGCCGTTGAATGGAAACAACCAGCAGGAGAACCAGTTAACATTCCTAAAACACTATAGCGGTACTCACATGAGTGAGGGGCAATAGAATCATTGTCTATCTTCACGAAAAGGCGAATCACAATAACAACAATGCGTGAACCAGTGCCAGTGAAGTCCGCTATAAATTAAACCGCACAACGAAACCCCGCTAAAATCTGGCGCACCCAGGGATGATACCAATTGCGAAAACTATTGCGTAATCCCCAGGTTCCTGTGGCCCAACTGCCGCCCCGTAGAACGCGATGTTGCTGGTCAAAATAAATCTGGGAATAACCTGGATAGGGATAGGACTGAAAATTGGGATAGGGACAAAACCAGGAATCCGTCCATTCCCACACATTGCCTAACATATCTTGGCAACCGTAGGCACTCTTGTTTTGCGCGTAATAAGTTACAGGGGTAGTTTGGCCTATCTGATTGCCATAGTTACAACGATTTATATCGGGTAGGTCTTCTCCCCAGGGATAAAGTCTTTGTTGTTGATGGGTTTCGTCCCAACTGGCGGCTTTTTCCCACTCTGCTTCGCTTGGTAAACGTTTCCCGATAAATTTGGCATAGGCTTGGGCTTCATACCAACTTACGCCATAGACGGGATGATCTGAGTATTCCTCGGAGGCGATCCAATAGAGAGGCTGGGTGATCAAATTTTCTTGTTTCCATTGCCAGCCTTCTTTTGACCAATGCTTAGGATCGTCGTAACCGCCTTTTTCGATAAAGCATTGATATTCGCTACAGGTGACGGGATAGGTATCTATCTGATAGGAATCAAGGTAAATTTTTTGCGTAGTACGTTCATTATCTTGGGCTTGCACGCGATCGCATCCCATTAAAAATTCTCCTGGGGGAATGGTGATCATTGCTGAGGATTGACCAGAAGTTGATCTCATTGGATTACGGGCAATTTTGGGAAAATTCCCTGATTGAAACCGAGAGAGTTGTAATAAAAGCGCGATCGTTTCTTGATGCTGGGTTTCGTGTTGGATTAACCACCACCAGAGTCTTTCTTGTTCTTCTAGAGGGGCGATCGCCAGATAATCTAAAACCTTATCTCGCACCACTTGAAGATATTCTTCAATAATCTGAAAATTAGGTAATTTTTGCCTTTCAGTTTTCGGTAAACCATCTGCGGCAAACAGTTGGCGATATTCCGAAAAAATGGGTTCAAATCCCTGTAATTGCTCTAAAATCCAGTAGGCTTCCGTAAACGCAATATGCCCCAAGTGCCAACCCACGGGACTAAATTCAGGATGTAATTGCCGACAAAAAATAGCGTCTTCAACGGTGGTGAATAACGCTAGGGTTTCAGTGCGACAGGATTGTAAAGACTCAGCGATCGACATGGGGGGAGAAGAAATCAAAGTTCGTCAGTAGATGGGTCTTAAAAGTTATAAGATTCTCCCGTCCTACGGACACCCCCTTATCAAGCCACCGTGTACACGCCTCTTTTTGTATCCTTAGAAGTTTGATCCCCCTGCCTACGGCATCCCCCTTAAAAAGGGGGACTTTAGGTTATTTATAGAAATTTAACCCCCCTTATCAAGGCTACCGTGTACACACAAGTTTTTGGTTTTCTGTTTAACCTGATCTAGCCCCCTAAATCCCCCAATTCTGGGGGACTTTCAACTCAGAAATACTCCGAACTCCCCCCAAAGTTGGGGGGCTGGGG
>JBEIFD010000248.1:0-6064 GCA_040382535.1 Merismopediaceae cyanobacterium | reverse complement strand
TTTTTATTTATTGACATATCTGTTCAGTTTGACTGAACAAATATAGTGTTTATTTGCATCGTAATAAAATAAACAATTGAAAAAACGACTAGGTTTGATTTTTTGAATTAATTCCAAATGCCATTGGCGATCGCCCAAAAATTCCATCCCACAAAAACTAAAACTAAGGTAAATACCATTGTCCATAAATAGGCGATCGCCATGAGTAAACCATCGGCCTCCAACATCGCGATCGCGAGTAAAAGAATCCCTATGGCAGGAAAAGGATTTGTGAAGGGAATTGGCAACATCAACAGCAACGCCAACCAGGTCACTAAAAACCCATTAAATCGCCAAATATAGGGATCATTTGCCAGTTTTAAAAAGCGGGGACGGGTGTATCGTTCCAACGTTCGGGTTAGTTTTTTGACGGGATTAAGTAATTTTTGGGCAATGTTAGCGGGAAAAATATAACTAGCAACCTTCTGGGGTAACCAGGGACGATGGAAACCCAGCATCATTTGTATGGATAAAAGTAAAATCGCAATCCCCGCAATTCCCGTTAAACCAGGCGGAATGGGAAAAATAAAGGGCAGGGCCAACAGCGCAATCATAAAACAAAAGCTCCGTTCGGCGGTAATCATTAAAATATCCCGCAAAAGGAGGGGTTCCTTTGCCGCTTTTTCCAGCAAAGCTTCAATCTCTTGGGAGAATCGTAAATTCATCACGTTTTTGAGACTCAGCTTGAAAAAATAAACAATCCTTTCCCCATAATAATCGTGACTTCTAGCTTTCGGGAAAAAAGCAATTGATAGTAATCTCAAAAAACTGGACTATATTTTTATTTAATCGGAATTTCTGGTGCTTCTTCAACAAAATTTAACCAATCTTTGGGTTTATCCGATGATTTCTCAGAAAAATTTTGAAAGGAGTCATAGTAAAGACAATTGTTAGAACTACAGTTATTCCGATGGGGGAGCGGTTTTTGCTGGCGATAATACAACTCTAACCATTGATCTAGTTGCTCCAATAAATGATTTAATTGTTGATGATTTTGTTTGTGTTGTTTACTGTCGTAGGCGATCGCGAGGGATTGGGGCTTTTTCGGTAATTTAACAAACCAATAGGTCATGGAAATTTGTTCGGGTAAATAATCGCTGGTTTCTGCTAATACATATAAATAGAGTTTGGTTTGCCAATGCTGAATCAATTTTTGAGGATTTTGGGGTTGTAAATAGGTCTTCCAATCGAGAATTTGTGCCTTTTTGGAATCCGTCATCAACAGATCATAAATAACGGTAAATAAATAATGATTAATCTGTAAATTGCGATAATGTTCTGCTTCTCGCCATTGCTCTAGAGGGGGATTATTTAATTCGGGAACTGCTGTAATTAAGGCCGTTAAAGAACGGGATAAATCAGAATCATGATCAACTAAGTTATCCACAGACAATCCTAATTCTCGTTGTTGCATCAGTCGATGAAAATGACTCCCCCAGGTCAATCTTTCCTGATGTTCAGGCGCGATCGCAGAACCCAATTGTTCTAGATATAATCGCTGAAACTGGGGAGGACAGGTTTGCAGTAATTGTAATTGAGATTGGGATAAACGAATGGGGGATTGAGTCATTCCAAAGCCATCAATTTTTTTGAGCAAAAAAGATTTTACGATAATTAGTTGCTAAAGGACGAGTCGAAAGTTTTGGAGGAAATAACACCCATTGATGGACTAAATTCTCAGAAAAAGTTGTCTTATCGACAATAGTTAACTTAAAGTCGGCTTTTTCTAGAAAGGAAGGAAAATCATCTCCATAAACGCGCACATGATCCACCTGACCAAAAATTTCTTCCCGCGCTTTGGGGTCAACAATCGTCGAATCTTCAAAGGTTTCAGCTAGATGATCTTTTTGAGGAACGGTGATGATGGCACAACCCTCTGGACTTAACACTCGATGAATTTCGGCGATCGCTTTTAAATGATCAGGAACGTGTTCCAGAACGTCGCAAGCAATGAGGAGATCAATACTTTCATCGGCGATCGTGGACATATCAGAAAGATCCAATTGGTAATCATAATTAGTCTTGAGAAAGTCTGCGGTTTTATAATTTGCCGCTAAAGCGGAGAATTTAGCAGACAATTGAGATTCTGCCGCAAAATGCAGAACCTGTTTCCCTTGAACTAATTTTTCTAGCTTAAATGCTTCAATTTCCCTTAAACTCGCCCAAAACAGGCGATGTCGAACATCTAGCCCGCACTGGGGACAAATAACATTTTCATGCCAATTATCACTAATGAAATGCTTGCCCTGCCATCCACAAATATTACACTCAACCTGTTGGGGAAAAGCCAAATAATAACGGGCTGTAATGGTTTTAAGTTTACGGGCGATACGTTGCAAAATCATGATTAACTACCAGAAAACTTGGATTATATCAAATCGGGGGGGGAAAGGATGTTAAGCTAGGGATTCCCCTTGGAAATTCACGGTTATACTAGGCTATTCCCAAATCTGGCAACTTAAGTCTCCTGCTTTTTGGGAAAATTTGATATTTTCAGCATAATCCACAGGACAATCGATCACGGTGGGAACGGGTTGTTCTAGAGCCAGTTTCAGAGTTGGAATTAAATCGTCTGCCGATTTGACCCGATAGCCTTTCAAACCCATACTTTCCGCAAATTTAACGAAGTCAGGATTGCCAAATTTGATAAAGGAAGATTCGCCAAATTGATTAATCTGTTTCCATTCAATGAGACCGTAGCCATTATCATTGAAAATCAGAGTAACAAAGGGCGTTCCCACTCGTAGGGCGGTTTCTAGTTCCTGGCAATTCATCATAAAGCCACCATCTCCCGTTACGGCCACTACCTTGCGATCGGGATAGACCAATTTCGCGGCTAATCCCCCTGGAATCGCAATGCCCATTGCGGCAAATCCATTGGAAATTAAACAGGTATTGGGAGTATCACAATGATAATGACGGGCCATCCACATTTTATGCGCCCCCACATCGGAAATCACAATATCCTCTGGCCCCATGACTTGCCGAAGATCGTAAATAATTTTTTGGGGTTTGACAGGGAATCCCTGATCTAGGGCATAGTGTTCGTATTCTGCCCGAATTTCGGCTTTGAGACTAGCGGCATGGGGGGCGGGTTTCCCCTGGCGGTCTGATCGTTTGAGGATATCCATTAAGGAATCAGAAATATCACCGACGACTTCCACTAGGGGAATGTAACTGCTGTCAATTTCTGCTGAAGTCATCCCAATGTGAATAATCGTTGTATTTCCATCAGGATTCCATTTTTTGGGGGAATATTCGATCAGATCATAGCCAACGGCAATCACGAGATCGCTTTCTTCAAAGGCGCAGGTGATAACGTCCCTCTGTTGGAGTCCAATCGTCCAGAGCGCGAGGGGATGGGTGTAGGGAATGGCTCCTTTTCCCATAAAGGTATTGGCAACGGGAATATTGAGAACAGTGGCAAATTCGGTTAGGGCTTCACTAGCTCCTGCGCGAATGGCTCCATTGCCTGCCAAGATTAACGGATTTTTGGCTTTGGAAATCGCGATCGCGGCGGCATTGAGGGTTTTATAGGCCGCATAGACTTTTTCTTGGTTGTCTTTGGCGAGGGGTTTACCATCGACGGGCATGGCGGCAATATTTTCAGGCAGATCAATATGGGTCGCGCCAGGTTTTTCTGATTGGGCAACCTTAAAGGCTTTACGGATCACTTCTGGAGTAATGCTCGGTCGGACAATCTGTTTATTCCATTTCGTTACGGGCGCAAACATGGCCACTAAATCCAAGTATTGATGGGATTCAATGTGCATACGATCCGTTCCAACTTGGCCCGTAATTGCAACTAAGGGCGCACCATCAAGGTTGGCATCGGCTACTCCTGTCATCAAGTTTGTTGCACCAGGCCCCAGAGTGGAAAGACAAACCCCCGCTTTTCCCGTTAATCGTCCATAGACATCGGCCATAAATGCCGCACCCTGTTCATGGCGAGTGGTGATAAAGCGAATAGATGAATTTTTGAGAGCTTCGAGAATATGGAGGTTTTCTTCTCCAGGAAGCCCAAAAATGTACTCTACTCCCTCATTTTCTAAACATTGAACCAGCAAGTCTGCGGTGTTTAACTGACCCATAACCGTTAAGATTAAACCCTCGAATGTATAAAACTCAGCTAAAAGAGATGACCCTTCTAGACGCTAAAATGATTCCCGAAAAAGGAGCGATCGCAAGGCGGCACTGCGTGATCGCGTAATCCCTCTTTCTAGCCTAGCGAACTCAGCCACTTTTTGCCGATGAATTTAGAGAAACAATTTATTTTACAATTAGCGACGACCATTAAAAACATGACACAATTCTAAAACCTTCGTTTGCAAACAAGACAGGGGGTCGGAACCTCGCTTAAGTTGAAATTCCAAGGCCAATAGAAGATGCAAACAAGCTAATAATTGCTTTCCCGTAATAGGTTGTAATTCCTTCCGCAAAAAATAGAGCCGTTTAGGATTGGCTAAATCTGCCGCCGCCGCGATCGCTTTTTCATCTTTTTCACCCGTTTCTAGACAAATCTTAATCGCTGTCCAAGTGCGAAATTGACCGACTAGGGTTGCCACAATTTTTAGGGCAGGTTCATTGCGGATTAATAATTCTGCCACTAAACGTAAGGCTTTTTCTCCATTTCCTTGACGAATTGCTTCCGCTAATTGCAGACTGTTTTGAGTGCTGGCATTCACTAATAAATTAATGGTTTCCGTATCTAATACTTGGGGATTGCCCTCAGTATAAAGTTTTAATTTTTTTAATTCATTCCAAATTTGTCGCGTATTATTTCCCAAGGATTCTGCTAGTAATTGCTGGGCATTGGGAGTTAATTTTAGGGAAAGATCCTGAGCGATTTGTTGAACTTGGAGGACTAATTCTTCCGTTTTCCAAGGTGAAATTAGGGCAAATTCTTTAACTTGGGCAATGCTTTGTAATAGCTTTGTTGATTTGAGACGACCATCTAGTTTTTTGCTAGAAGTGAATAATAAATGACTATTGACGGGTATGGCAGAACCAACTTCTTTTAATTTTGCGAGTAATGGTTCGGGACATTGTTGACCCAGGGTTGATTCGACTACCCAAACCACGCGATCGCCAAAACCAAAAGGTGGTGTCATGGCTTGATTTAAGGCCTGTTGAGTCGCGTCAGATTGATCGCCTGAAATCTTTTCAAAATTAAAAGAAACCCAAGCGGGATCTAAAACGCGATCGCGTAGATGATGAACTGCTTGATTGAGGGTGAAGTCATCCTCTCCCCAATAAAAATAAATTGGCATGATTAAGCTTTATTAAGTTTTATTAAGAAGATTGAGTAATACAACCAGAATTTCATGGTATCTTGTTGAAAATTTAACTTTAAGGATTTACACTAATAGGCAGATTTATTTTTTAGCGTATCGTCTCTTGTCAAACTATTTTTTATCTTTAACCTACAGAAAAAACAATGCAACAACTTTCTGCCATTACTAAAACACTTATTCTTACGGGATTTTCTGCCTTGTCTTTATGGACTAGTGCCGCACAAGCCGCTTCTTTTAGGGGTTTAGGCTTGCGCTCTGCTGGGCTTGTATCAGCCGATGGTTCTGTTATTGTTTTTTCCGATAGTAGTGTTGTTAATGGATATGAGGTATTTCGTTGGACTGAATCGGGTGGCATCGTTGGTCTGGGCGGTTTTCTTGATAGTGATGTTCATAGCTTTGCTGGGGGTGTATCAGCCGATGGCTCTGTTATTGTTGGCTGGGATGAAAGTTTGACTAAATGGGGGGAATTTAGTTGGGCATTTCGTTGGACTGAATCGGGTGGTATAGTTGATCTGGGCGATTTTCTTCATAGTGATTTTGATAACAGTGCTGCTTTTGATGTATCAGCCGATGGCTCTGTTATTGTTGGCCACAGGGGATATGAGGGATTTCGTTGGACTGAAACGGGTGGCATGGTTGGTCTGGGCGATCTTCCTGGTGGTAATTTTTTTAGCCCTGCTTGGGGTGTATCAGCCGATGGCTCTGTTATTGTTGGCTACAGTAGTAGTGTT
>JBEIFD010000247.1:0-6078 GCA_040382535.1 Merismopediaceae cyanobacterium | reverse complement strand
CATTGTCCATGATGCTTTCCGACCGATTCCCGGACGCTTTAAAGATTACGTTGGTTTACCCAAACCCAACCGCTATCAATCCTTACATACCACCGTTGTCGGCTTGAATGGTCGGCCCTTAGAAGTCCAAATTCGCACGTTGGAAATGCACCACATTGCGGAATACGGGATTGCTGCCCACTGGAAATATAAGGAGTCGGGAAATTCTAATCCCAACCAGTTGACCTCTACGGATGAAAAATTTACCTGGTTGCGTCAGTTGTTAGATTGGCCCAGCGACATGAAAGATCCCCAGGAATATGTGGATCACCTTAAACATAATTTATTTGATGATGATGTTTATGTCTTCACTCCCCAGGGAGATGTTATTTCCCTGACTAGAGGTGCAACCCCCGTTGATTTTGCCTATCGCATCCATACGGAAGTTGGCCACCACATGAAAGGGGCGAGAATTAATGGACAATGGTTAGGCGTGGATACGATTTTAAAGAATGGCGATATTGTTGAGATTATTACCCAGAAAAATGCCCATCCTAGTATGGATTGGCTTAATGTTGCGGTCACAACGGGCGCGAAACATCGCATTCGTCAATGGTTTAAGCGATCGCGTCGGGATGAAAATATTTTACGGGGTCGAGAACTATTAGAAAAAGATTTGGGGAAAAGTGGCTTAGATGCTTTGTTAAAGTCTGCTCCCATGCAAGCAGTGGCCGAACGTTGCAATTATCATTCTGTGGAAGACCTTTTGGCAGGCTTGGGTTATGGAGAGATTACCCAAACTCATGTTGTTAATCGTCTGAGAGAAATTACGGTCAAAATTCAGCAACCTGAACCCCATACGCTCCCAACCCTCCATCCTTCTTCGCTATCGACTCAATCAGGCAAAGGAACGAAGTCTCCCATCGCAGGGGTAGAAGGTCTGCTCTACCATTTGGCTGGTTGTTGTCATCCGTTACCTGGTCAACCGATTTTGGGGGTAGTCATGCGGGGGGCGAAGGGAATTTCCATTCATCAGCAGGGATGTCCCAATGTGGAAGGGGTAGAAGGCGATCGCTTAATTCCCGTGAAATGGAATCGTATTAATGATAATGGGCAGACCTATCCTGTGGATCTAATTATCGAAGCGTTGGACAGGGTGGGGGTTTTCAAGGATATTTTATCTCGTTTAAGTGATCAAAATATTAATGTGCGTAATGCGGGAGTCAAGACCGCGAAGGGAAAACCCGCGATGATTAGTTTACAAATTGATATTAAGGATCATGAACAGTTAGAACACATCATGGCCAAGATCAAAAATATGGGGGATATTCTTGATCTTCGGCGGGTGAATACGGTAGGGGTGGGCTAATCAATAGCTTGTTATCATGTAAACGCGATCGCTCTTGAAAATCTAATTTTCTTCCCAAAAATCTTCATTTAAAATGGTTTCTAAACTCTGAGAATAGGGCCAGCGATCGGGAAAAGAAACCTGACGATATTCCTTTTTAACTTTAGCTAAGGCTCTTTTCCAGGCATCATCAAAACTGATATCCCATCGAGATTTAAGACTAGGAACTTGACTGATTAAGAGATCAATTTCTGAGCGTTGGTTACGGATAGTACGTTCCCAACCATTATAGTCATAGGGAAGATCAACATAAAGACGCTTTAATAGATGTTCTAATAAAACCATTAAACGAGAGATTAATTCCTTTTTTTGAGAAATTCCCAAGGATTCTACCTCTTCAATTAAATTATCAATATCTAGGTTTGTAAAGTCATGATTTTTGAGTTTATTTACGGTATCTTCTACCCACAACAAAATGTCTTGTTCATAGAGTGAGGTTGTCATGGTGACTCCTTCAAAGACTAGAATGCTTTAATTTATTATATCTCTACACTATATTGAATTATGATCAAATCAATGCAATGCGATATTTCTTTTATTTCATGAGCATTAAAGGACTTAATGGTGTTAAGTCCCTACGGTGGTGGTTAAATATTTTTAGAATCATCCATTTCGAGTTCTGCTAATTTTTTTTGTAACTGTTTAACCGTTTGATAGATTTCGGGTAAGCGTTTATAAATCGCTGAAGATTTTAGATAAATTTTATGGGGAACGGCGGGACTACTGGAGACGATTTCCCCAGGCGCGACATCGTTATGAATACCTGTTTGGGCAGAGGCGATCGCACCATCTCCAATTTTTGCCTGATTGGCAACCCCGACTTGACCTGCTAGGATAACGCGATCGCCAATTTTTACCCCCCCCGCGAGACCGACTTGGGCCGCCATTGCACAATTTTTACCGATCTGACAACCATGAGCAATATGTACCAAATTATCGAGTTTGGTATTTTGGCCGATGCGCGTTTCTCCGACGGCGGGGCGATCCACCGTACTATTGCAACCAATTTCTACCCCATCTTCTAGGACAACGTAACCCGATTGTTCCATTTTTAACCATCCGTCAGCGGTCGGGACAAAGCCAAAACCTTCTGCTCCAATCACCGCACCACTATGGATCACGCAATCATTTCCTATCTGTACCCGTTCATGGATCGTACAATTGGCGTGCAGAATCACGCGATCGCCAATTTTTACCCCTGGATAAATCACCACATTGGGATGAATACAAACGCGATCGCCTATCGTTACCCCTGCTTCAATAACCACATGGGGGCCGATGTAAATATCTTGACCCAAGACCACCGAAGGATCGATCACAGCAGTGGGATGAATCTGGGGAGCGGGATGAAAGGGTTGATAAAAAAGCCGAATCACCTGGGCAAAGAGTAAACGGGGATCGGCAGTTGCTATCCAGGCGATTCCCTGGGCAGTTGCTTGGGCTTGTAGGGCTTCATCAAGGGGCAAGATCAAGGCACTAGCAGCAGTTTTAGTGATCATTCCCGCAAATTTTGTCCCCTCAATATAGCTGAGTTGACCCACGACGGCTTCATCGATCGCGGCAACTCCTTGAATTGCTGGATTGCTTTCGGGTTGGCCTGTGAGACTATGAGCTTTAATCGCAGGACTGAATTTTTCAACTACTTCGCTAAATTGCATGGGGATTCCTTGATGCAGACTTTTTCTTACTGAATTATACGCTTTAGTCTTCTCTTATTAAAGTTGAAAGCGATCGCGCTTAATTTTAAAGTTTGAGTCAAATCTCCCCTTAGCCTTTTTACCAAGGATTGCCAATCAACGTAAAAGCACTCCAGTAGTAGGGATGGCTTGTATCTATATTTTTAAAATTTCGGCGGAGAGAGATAGGAACGGAGATGCTCAAAGAGCGATTATTGTCCCCAATCAGCATCTGATTGTTTTGAAGACTAACTTTTTTACGGAGTAAGCTCAATTGGGCTTGACGTAGGGCATCCGCTTTTGTTGGAGCTTCTTTTAGTTGGTTATAAAAACTCGTCATTAATGCTAGGGTTCCTGCATCGCTGACGTACCACAGGCTACCCAACGCCGTTCTCACACCCGTTTTGACCGCTAAGCCCGCAAATCCCAATTCCGCATCGGGATCTCCCAAGGCAGTTTGACAAGCCGACAGGGTTAAAAGATCAATGGGGCGGTCTAGTCCTAAATTGGCAAATTCATCCAAGGTTAGTTTTTTGTCACTGAACACTACAAAGGAATTGTTGCGATCGCCAGACTTGAATTCCCCGTGAGTAGCAAGGTGAACGATACTAAACTGATTAGAATTGAGAGCATTTTTAAAATTTTCGACGGTAAAATCTTGATTTAAAAATATCTGACCTGGCCAAATTTTTGTCGCAATTTCCGTTAATTCAGTAGGTACGGCGGGTAAAGGATTTTGATCAGAAAAAGTATCCGCTCCCATTCCTAAAACCTTTGCTCCTTTGCGATCTTGTCGAGTTGTATCCGTCAGAGAAAGGCTAGGAATCAAACTAACACTATATTTTTCAATAATATATTGCTGGCTATCCGCATCATAAAGAGCCGCTAGGGGAAGCGATCGCAAACCCTGATCCAAGACAAAGGTCAGGTTAGTAATCTTTTCATTTTTGAGAGCATCCTCAATCGGAGTAATTAACCATTGATAAAGTTGCTTTGATTGGGGTAAAAAATCTTCCACAGGAGCAATATTCGTTAGATTTTGTTGTAATTGTAAGGAAGCTTTTAGGACTTGCCCGCGAGTAATACCTTGGATAGATAGAGGCAAAATATTTTGATCGCTTACTAAGACCACCTCTAGCTCATCATCATTTCTTCTTTCGGTATTCGCAGTTGAATTACGGGCGCGATTTAATTCCCACAATGAACTATTTTCCGTTGACGACTCAGATTTAGCAGAACGAAAGAAGACATAAATTAACGCGGATTTAACACCAGTAGCTTTCTGAACACTAGCTAAAAAAGTTGGAATATCTTCTAACGAAACTTCTTTTTTATCTGAAAGTCCCAAATAATTAGTATATTGTGCTGTAAAACTTTGCTCTATACCTTGAATAGGTGCTATTGTTGAAGATTCCAGGGATAGAGGAATTAAAGTGTTTAAATAATTGGAAAGGCTTGGAAAAGAAGACAATTGTTGTTGATTGGGAGAAGTTAGAATTCTCGCCCCTAAAATATCTATTGTTGGACTAGGAATGTTTGTTGTTGAATTAGGAATATTTGTTGTTGAATTAGGAATATTTGGTGTGGGACTAGGAATATTTGGTGTTGGACTAGGAATATTTGGTGTTGGACTAGGAATATTTGGTGTTAAATCAAGAATGTTTGTTGTTGGACTAGGAATGTTTGTTGTTGGATTAGGAATGTTTGTTGTTGGATTAGGAATGTTTGTTGTTGGATTAGGAGTGTTTGTTGTTGGATTAGGAATGTTTGTTGTTGGATTAGGAATGTTTGTTGTTGGAGCCTCAATTCCATTGTTCAAGGAAATATTACCGACTTTTTTATTAAAAAGATAGGATTGAGTCGGGTTAATCGTAAATTCTCCCGACGTAATGGCTCCTTTCGTTCCATTCACGGTTGCATCGCCAACAACAAAAGGAATTGTTCCATTACCTCCATACTGAATGGTAATTTCACCTCCGCTCTGGGAGCCTGCACTGGAAAGACTTGTTATTACTCCATTTTGATTGACAAATGTTTCTGTCGCTCGGAAAAATTGGGCCGTTGTGATATCAATGTTTCCTCCCACGCTGTTGCTACTTTGAGCATTAATATAAGCCACTTGAACATCGCTATCTGGATCAATAAAAATATTGCCTGCCTTCTCTCCAGAGGTCGTAATCGCTCCTGTTGTAATAGCGGTTTTGGCTTTTATGGTAATATCCCCACCGTTTTTGGAACCTGCTGTATTTAAGTTGCCTGTATTGATTGAACCCGAAGTTGCAGTTAGAGCTAAAGTTGCTCCAGTTCCGCTCGTATTGGATAGATCAATATTTTGGGAGTTAAGGTTCTCCCCAGCCTGTAAATTGAGAGAATGACTACCTTGAATATTTCCTGTTGCGTTAATATTTCCACTGTTTCCCGTACTAATTGTGGCAATCTTCCCTAGAGTAACGTTGCCATTGATGCTGAGGTCTTGTCCTTGGGTCGTCAAGTCTGCATTGAGATTTGTTTCTCCATTGAGAGTAAGTTTTCCTTGTGTATTAATCGCTTGCTCAATAGTAATTTTTCCTAATGCGTTAACAGTTAGTTGGCGATCGCCTGTGACTGTCTTGTTAAAGGTTGTATTAGCACTGGTTAGGGTTGTATCATTACCGAGATTAACAGCATCTCCAAAAGTCTGATCTCCTGATGTGCTGATATTTCCATTTATTTCTGTTGTCCCTACTGCGTCAGTTGTTAAATTGCTAATATTTACCGCATCGTTAAACCGAGTTGTACCCGATGCGTTGACGGTTAATTGGCGATCACCTGTTACCGTATTGTTAAAGATTGTGTTCGTGCTGGTTAAGATTGTGTCGGTTTTTAGGTTTACTACATCGCCAAAGGTTTGATCTCCTGTGGTAGTAATATTTCCATTAATGTTGGTGGTTCCTGTTGAATTGGTAGTTAACGTTCCTACATTCACTTGACCATTAAAGTTTGTTGCTTCTGATGCGTTGACGGTTAATTGGCGAT
>JBEIFD010000246.1:0-6100 GCA_040382535.1 Merismopediaceae cyanobacterium | reverse complement strand
ACAGTTTTTTGATCCAGATAAGACCTGGACAAAATTTGATCTGGAAGATTGGCACAATGACCTGATTCAGAAACGGGGTGATGTCAAACTCTTTACCGGCGTAACCATTGGCCCCGATAGAAACGCCCCGAATAACGGCCCGATACGATGCGCCAAAAGGTTATTGGCAAAATTGGGACTTGATCTGGTTTGTTGCGGTGTGTCCCGCGTCAATGGCGAACCAACCAAATTTTATAAACTGGCTACCCTAGACCCCGATGGTCGCGCCCCCATTTTTGAAAGATGGGAATTGAGGGACAGGGGAGTACAAATGAGCGTTGTCCGAAACACTATAGATAATATTATTTCTCCCTCACATCTCAGACAACACCCTCATTCAAACCAGGTGATCGCGTGAGATGTCGGGGGGAAGATTGGCTTTTGGAGGTCGTGGCTGTCAATAATCTGAATGCGACCTTAAAGTTTGTGGGAATTGGGGATGCCCTGATCGAATTAGAAATGACCTATCTCATCCTGGAGTCCGCCCATGTCTCTTAAAAAATGCCGGTTGCGATCGCGATGCCGGTGTGGCTCAAGTGAGGGGCTTATTCTCCCAGGGTCAGGGCCGCATTGTGGGAAGCTGCTTTGTTGGGGGTGTGGCGGCTTTCTCCGTTGGTTAAGCCGTGCCGATTATCAGAGGGCCTTGTCCAAAGGTCTGGTTAACGACTTGGCAGAACTTGAGGCGATCGCCTAATTGTCCATGAATACCAGAAAGGAGAATTTTCCCTCTGGTATTTAAAGCTCAACTGAATATTTTTGAAACCATAGATGAAGTTCTTTTTCATCTATTTTATTGTCTGCAATCTTCAAAAATATATCTATTGTCTCTTTGTTAGGTGAATTAAACTCAAACCTATTTACTGCTAGAAAAATAACTGCCGATCCAAGCCCTGTTCGTTTGTTACCGTCAAAAAAGGGATGGTTTTTGACGATAGCAGAAGCATAGGTCGCGGCCAATATTGGTAAATTGTCTATACTTTCGTAATAAAATAAGTTACGAGGACGTATCAAAGCAGACTCAAGTAATCCTTGATCACGAATGCCAGACTGTCCCCCGTAGCGTTCTATTTGCTCAATATGATGGTTAACGACTTGATCGAAGTCCAACCAAATTATTTCATCAGTCATTATCTATTTGGCCAACTCACGAAAGACATCATCATATTTTTCTAAAATGAGTTTAGCCGCTTTTTCAAACTCATCATTAGTAGCAAGCCGTTCTTTAATAACAGTTGGTTTTGTAGGTTCTTTTTCCTGTTGAGTCTTTGTCAGAGTAGCCATGTTTCAATCCCTCTAAGGCTTTTCCTTTGCCAAAAGGACTATAAGATAGCCTCTTGACAACTGTTGACAAGTATAAGATAACATACCCTTGACAACTAGCCTTGAAATAAGCGATCGCCGTTAAATCATTAAGATTTGTTATCACTTTGTATCAAAATCGTTGTCATGATCTAGTTTTATAAAAAGTAAACTAGGTTTGAGATTATGACTTATTGCCCTAATTGTGGCTCTGAGAGTATTTACTTGCAACGCCAAACCAATGTTGACTGAATAGAGCAATCTTAAGATTATGCTTGTTTACCCTGTTTTTTGATTTTTGAGACTAACGATGTTTGATGCTTTTTTTCAGTTTGATTCTGCCTTAGACTGGTTAAAATACGGAGCCTGCGTCTTATCTCTTGTAGCGGGGATAGGGATTGCTTATTGGTTGAAAGATAAAATTTATGAGTTTCTAGCTGGTGTATTAGTCTTGGGGTTATTAATTTCACCAGCTGGTTTAATTGCCAGGGATTCCACTACTGAAATTTGGGTTTTGATTGTTGTAGAGGTTTTTTTTTGTTTTTTGGGCTTTTTATTTGTTTATCCGATATTCTCAATGTGTAAAATCAAAACAAAAATTGATGGAATTGAAAAAGTAGTAAATAGTCAATCGGATTGACAAGAATATTAATTGCAAGGGAGAACTCAAAACCCCCTTCACCTCTAGTGTTTTTCAGTCATTTAGCCTACGAAAATCGCGGTTTGAGCATTCCCATTATTTTACTGTAATCCTTACACGGTAATAGTTTTAGGCTTTAAATAGAGGGTGTTAGTTCGTTATCCCTCGTCAAGGTCTGTATCGGTCGGGTTTTGGTTGGGATGAGTTAGGGACTAAAAGCAAACTTGGCAATGATACCCAGGAGAGCAAGAAACATTCCTGAGAATAGTACCCATTGGCGGTTATCCTGCTTTTCTGATTGTTTCTTGAGGTCTGCTAATCCTTCTTTCAGGCTTTCCAGTTTCTCATCAGTCTTGGCTGCATAGAGATTAAATTTGTTATCAAGAGACTGAATTTTTCCGTTTGTCTCATCAAAACGGGCTGTAATCAGGTCTTTTAGTTCTTTAAGGTCACTTTCGGTTACGGTAGGCATGGTTTATGATCAATTTAGAGATTTTGTGAATAGAAAGGGAGAGGGTCGCATCTCTCCTTTTCTGCTTTCTAGGGTAATTGATTAGGGGTGACGGCGATCGCCTATTGGGGGTTGTTCGGTAAGGGCTAGAGAATTTACTGATTTTGACCGTTGAGATCGTCAAGGACGGTAGGCCAATGGGGAAATTGAGGGGAGCCGAACAGAAGAAGCGATGGTCTTGTTGCAGGCTTAAACAGCGATCGCGGATTAGGGATTAGAGAAAAAGCCAAGTTTTACGGCGGTGGCCACAATGGCAGTGATGAGGGTGGTAATTAACCCGATTAATGCCAAAATCTGGGCAGTGGCCCGTCCCTTAAGGTCTTTCACATCTTCTTTGACCGTATTCAGTTCGGTCTTAACCGTTGCCATATCTATTTTTAGGTCGGTTAGGTCATCTCGAATCTCCTTAAGGTCTTTTTGGATACTGACTAAAAAATCTTCTAACTTAATCTCAACAGTAGGGTTAGGCATGGGTTACACTTTCCTTAGTATTTGTGGAATGGAAAGGGGGAAGTGTGGAGCTTCTCCCTTTCTGCTTTCTAGGGTAATTGATTAGGGGTGATCGCATTCTTTGGCAACGGAAGAAGATATGTCAGATTTAGTGGAACAGGTGATGAAGGATTACTTTAAGCAATTAGACGGTTAAACGTTTAGACGGCTTAGTTTCCAATTATTAAGATTATTCTCCTGATTGCGTTTATTTCGTTTAGAGCGATAAACTACAGATTCAGTGACTCCAAGGTAGGTATCTATGGCGATCGCAATTGCTGATTTTCAAGAAACCGTCATCCCAACGGCGGCTGATACAGAGTTGGCCCGTGAGTCTGGTCTTCAACTGTGTCATTTTTTGGGTAAACATCCCCTTGATAAGGATTTTTCTCATTTGAGACTGCGTTTACAGGCGGACAATGAACCTGAAGAGGTGATGACGATTCCTGTGTCAGCGTTTCGTTTGTTGGCAGATATTTTGGCCCAAATGGCGCGGGGCAATGCGGTAACTTTAATTCCTGTTAATGCAGAATTGACGACTCAGCAAGCGGCAGATATTTTAAATGTTTCCCGTCCGTTTTTAATTAAATTCATTGAAGATGGTCAAATTCCCTATCGCAAGGTAGGAACCCATCGTCGTATTCGATTTGAAGATTTAATGGTCTATAAACGGGATATTGACAACAAACGCCGCGCTGTTTTAGCGGATTTAGTGAGTGAGGCCCAAGAATTAGATATGGGTTATTAATTTGAGTCAGTTTACGGCTTTATTTGATGCTTGTGTTTTGTATCCTGCGCCGTTACGGGATTTATTAATGGAGTTGGCTTTAACCGATCTTTTTCGGGCTAAATGGACAAATGAAATTCATAATGAATGGATTAGGAATCTATTAAAAAATAGACCTGACCTTACTTTAGAGCGTTTGCAAATGACTAGAGATAAAATGAATCTCCATATCCGAGATTCTCTGGTAGAGGATTATCAATCTATTATTTCATCATTGACGTTACCTGATCAGAATGATCGTCATGTTTTGGCGGCGGCGATTTGTGCCAGGGCTGATGTAATTATTACGTTTAATTTATCAGATTTTCCGACAGAATCTCTAAAAATATATGGTATTGAGGCTCAACATCCTGACGAATTTATTAGTCATTTAATGGATTTGTCTCCCCCATTGGTTTATCAGGCTATTCAAGAAATACAGACAAGGTTAAAAAATCCCCCTCGCACGGTTGAGGAGTTACGGACAACCTATGAAAATTTAGGTTTAATTAAAACTATTGCTGCTCTGAGATTTGATCAAGATTTAGCTTAAGATTTTTAGAGAATTTTCCCATTGAGATAGTCAACGACGGCGGGCCAATCGGGAAATTGAGGGGAGCCAAACAGAATATGTTCACCCTGAAATCGGTCTGCTCCGTTCTTGGTGCGATCGTCTATTAGGAAATGTCCATAGTTTAAGTGTTTGTGATGGCTCAAAATTAATCGTTTGTAGGCAACTTCCCCTAAATGACGTTTAACCCATAGTAGTTTGTCAGACCAGGCGGAGGGATTACCCCAGGGAGAAGTGGATAGGATATAAGTGTCGAACTTGGCGGCTAGTTGCTCAAAGGAGGCGATCGCCTGGGGTAACGGTTCCATCAAGGCGAATATGCCAGGGACTTCATCGAGTCGGCCCTCATATTCCTGTAAGACTTCAGGGGATAAATGGGGAAAGGCTGAGGGGAAGTCAACGAGTACGTTGTCCATATCCACGTAAAGAATTTTTAACATTAGAAAACAGTCTTTTAACGATTAGAGTATAATTTTTCTGTCTATGGCGATAGACATAGAGAATATGGCAAAAGAATATGAACCTATTGAAGACCTCACTGATGATGAAGAGATGCCCTATCAATTCGCCATAAAAAGAAACGGAAAACTTCATCCTTTAACCAAGTCCCAGTTATTCATTGAAATCATTGAATCGGAGTAAAAAAATGGCTAAGACTAAAAAAGAGAAAATGGAACGCATGATGGAAGCATTTGAAACCCTCGACGACGATGCTTTTGAAAAGTGGCTCGACGGTCAACCAGAAGAAGATAGTGGGCTATTCTATGAGTTGATGTTTCCCGATACCAACAACAAAGAAACAGGGCGATCGCCTATCACAAAACGTTAACCATGCTAACAGTAGCCCAAGGAATCCCCCCTAAACTAGCTGTCCCCCGCCCTGTCCTGCGATCGCGGGAATTAGAAAATCAAGCTCAACAAATGCTTCAAACTTAAGGAATATTTACTTTTTAGTTATGAAAATTAGTCAAAAAAAGAAAACTGAAATTACTGATGAGATTAAAAGACTTATTCAAGAATATCAGCATGGTACAACGACAGCAGAAGAATTTGAAAATATCTTAAACAAATTTTTATTGTTTGTTTTATCACCATCAGCAACAAAAATAAAAAAACCTTTACAAAGTACTAAAAAGCCAAAACCTACACAAGATTTAACAACAAAAACTAAAAAAACAAAACCTACACACAATTTAACAAAAGAAGAATTAAAAAAATTAAAACAATCCATTTATAAATATTTTAATGTTAAAGATACAGACGCATTGAAAAACAGTAATTTATTTAAAATGGCTTCTAGTAGCTTAAACAATTTAGATTTTAGAGAAACAGATACTTGTGAAAAGTTGTATAGAAAGTTTATTGGTGTACTTCCTTACGAAGTCAATAAGCAAGAATATGGGACTATCAATGGTATTAATATCTTTACATATAATCGGCCTTGGCAAGTTTTCGGACTAGACCCAAAAACAGCAACAACAGAAGATGTAAAAAATAGTTATAGAAAACTTAGTAAGATATATCATCCAGACAATCCTAACACTGGGGATGCTAATATTTTTAACAGGCTAACTATTTTTTATGAAAGTCTCACTGAAAAACATTAAGGAGGTTATATGCCATACAAAAAAGTACCTATTTATATCACATCAAAAGACTTACTTCAAATATTTAAAATTTCTGCTCAGGAATTAGAGGAGATTGAAGAAATTTTTGACAATCCTAATAATCTGACTTTTCCCGTTAAGTCTGAAAATGACGACAGCATGAGGGTTTCAAGCTCTT
>JBEIFD010000245.1:0-6104 GCA_040382535.1 Merismopediaceae cyanobacterium | reverse complement strand
GCACAAAAACAATATGCTGGGGTCGTAAATTGTGAATCAATTGGGTGGTATTGCGTCCGTCACTATGCTCGGCCAACAGATAGGTAGATTTTTGCAGACACTCGCTCTGGGGAAGACTGACGAGATCGGGAATCATGCCATCGGGGTGGTCTTCGGGTAACAGAATTTGCCAGGGTCTTGGCGCGGTTTGGGAACTTAAAAAAGGCACTAACTGATCCGTCAACACCACACAGGGCTTTTCTCCCAGATCAAAAGTTGATTCCGTACTCAAAGGCCGCAGACGGGGATACACTCGGTCATCCCAAAAAAGCGGTTGATGTTTGGCAAAATTTTGAACGGCAATGGGAAGTTGGGGTAAAAGTTCTTCGTAGCGATCGCAGGTTTGGATTAAATTTCCCGTCACCCAAATGTCTAGTTCCCGTCCCGTAAATTGATGATGCGATCGCAATAATTTAAGGATTTCTTGACCAATTCCCAGGATCGGCACAGGAAAGAGAACGCTTTGGCCTCCTTGCAACGCTTGATCAATTTGTTGCATTAACTGTTTTTCCTGTTGCCTACGGTGGGGATGCCGCTTGGTTCCGTAACTGCTTTCTGTGATTAGGACATCAGGATTTAAGCCCCGTAGCGTTTCAATGGAAACACCTTCCACCAATTGCAGATTCGAGAGGGAAAAATCTCCCGTATAGAGAACTTTATAGGTGCGGTTGGGTAATTCATAGGTCAACAAAATCATCGCCGCCCCAGGCAAATGACCCGCCGAAAACAGTTCCACGCTTAAATTCTCGAATAACTGAATCGGCGATCGCCATTCCAAAGGACGACACCAATCAGGCGCAATCTTTTCCTTTAACCAATTGAGCGACAACAACTGAGTCGTCACCCCACTCGCATAAATCGGTAATTTGGGAAAACATTCATGCAATCCCAGTAATCCCCTCGCATGATCGCTATGGGCATGACTACAAAAAACCGCATCCGCAGGAGCCATTCCCTGGGTGAGTAGGGGGGTTAAATCCGAGAGTCCACAATCTAGGAGGATGCGATAGGGGCCAAGGCGCAACAATAAACTAACCCCATCAGGGCCATAACCAATGCCGTAGGGAAAACAGGATAATATCGATCGCTGTTCAGTCGATGGTAAGCGCGTTTTGCTCATAGGCTCTGGCGATTAGTTTCACAGGAAAAACAACTCCCTAGATTGTTTCTAAAAATTTCTAATGGGCAGAACCATTGCCATCATAATTATCAGAATCGTAGAAACCGTTTTTAGTCGCGAAAAAGGGGGCTGTAACAATAAATAAACCCGTTAATATGGCCAGAATTAATTTGACATCCATTTTGACTCGTCTCCTCACTGGATTATTTTCAGTTTTAATGGTATCGTGATTTTCCTAAAAACAGGGAATGTGAAGTAGTTTGTATCAGGGATCAAGCTGAAAGGCGATCGCGGATTACAAAACACCCTTAGAACTGGGAATAGCATCGGTGCGACGGGGATCAATTTCCAACGCCATGCGAGTCGCTCTAGCAAAGGCTTTAAAGGTTGCTTCAATAATATGGTGGGAATTAATGCCATCGAGTTGACGAATATGTAAGGTCATCTGACTGTGATTGACAATGGCTACAAAAAATTCCCTGACTAATTGGGTATCATAGGTTCCCACCCGTTGAGTCGGAATGGTTAAACCATAACTGAGGTGGGGTCGTCCCGAAAAATCTAGGGCCACTTGCACCAATGCTTCATCCAAAGGCGCGATAAAATGCCCAAATCTAACAATTCCCTTGCGATCGCCGAGAGCCTGGGCTAAAGCTTGACCGAGGGTAATACCCACATCTTCATTGGTGTGATGATCGTCAATCTCAATATCTCCCGTTGCCCTGACTTCGAGATCAATCAATCCATGAGAAGCGATTTGCTGGATCATGTGGTCTAAAAACGGAACCCCCGTCGCGGCGTTGCATTTGCCCTGACCATCTAAATTGAGGCTGACAAACACATCAGTTTCTTTG
This sequence comes from Merismopediaceae cyanobacterium, assembly GCA_040382535.1. GTDB lineage: Bacteria > Cyanobacteriota > Cyanobacteriia > Cyanobacteriales > Microcystaceae > Snowella. The sequence continues at coordinate 4,091 of JBEIFD010000245.1, read as the reverse complement.
GTCGTGCGGCTAATGGTGGCAGTCCGAGCAGGAAGGGTCAAGGTCGGAGAAATTAAAGAAGTAGGCATAAAGACGCGATCGCGGTTTTCTAGAAAAGTGTGGCAATTTGACAAAAAAGCTTAAATCTATCATAGCAATCTCTTAACTTTTTATCAAATCAATTGTTGTAAGATTTCAGAAAAAAGAGGAGATGGAGAATTGATTTTTACTAATTGATCTAATTTGATTTTTTGTTGAATTGCTACAGTGAATAACTTAATTAATTCGGCTGCTTGATTTCCTAAAATATGAACTCCTAAAATTTCTTGCTTTGAATTTATAATTAATTTACAAATTCCCGTTGTTGTGTCTAAAAATTGGGTTTGATTTTGCGATTTAAAATAGGTTTTAATTATCTGAATATTATTTTCTAATTTTTGTCTAGCCTGAATTTCCGTTAATCCTATTCGTGCAAAATTTGGATAGATTGAAAAACTGTAGGGAATGAGAGAATAATTTACATGAATCTTTTTAGACTTTTTAGAAGAGAATACATTATTTAAAATCGCTCTAGCTTCATATTCTGCAATTTCAGGAATATTATGACCACCTAAAAGACTACCACAGGCATAGACCTGAGAATTAGTAGTTTGCAATTGGGAATTAGTAAAAATCCTAGTTTGATCAAATTTTACGTTGATTTCATTCAAGTTCAAGTTTTCAATATAAGGATTATTTGCTGAAGTGAATATAATTTCATCTGTTTCTATTACCTGTTTTTCTAGAAAAATTTCTTTTTTGAGATCAACCGATTTAACTTCTTGAATTTTAGCTTGAGTAATGACTTGAATTCCCATTGCTTCTAATTGCGCTTGTAATAAATGGGCAATTTCTAGATCTTCCTGGGGAAGAATACGATCATTTTTAGTTAATAAAATAACTTTTTGATTCAGACTTGATAAATATTGTGCTAAAGCGATCGCGTCAGGAGTCACTCCTAAAATTGTCCAGGTTTTAATGGATTGATCAAATTGAGATTGTCCAAAGGTAGAAAGAGTTAAATAACCCGCTTGCTCTAATCCTGGAATTTGAGAAATAGAAGTAATTGATCCCGTCGCTAAAAGGTAAGAACGCGATCGCAGGTTTCGATTATCTATGGCAAAACTCAATTGGGGAGAAGCAAAAAAAGATCCAGACCCTAAAATAACATCAACACCAGAGGCTGCTAAAACGGCTAATTGATCCGATCTAAAATCAGTTTTACTAATTGTGTCAACTAAATTTTGAGTTTTTTCTAAAAATAAATGAGTCGGTAAAGCATCGGCAAAATATCCCAAGGATTTGAGCGTGTTATATTGTTGGCCAAAAGTTGTAATCTGATTAAAAATAGAACAACTAAAATTTTGAGTTTGATTATGTAAACCCTGCTCGACTAGGGCAACTCGTTTGTTATATTTAATTGCCTGTTGAGCCGCATAGATTCCTTCAGGACTGGCTCCAATAATGACGAGATCATATTCTAGGGGCATAAAAAGTCACTATATTAATAAGCCAAAAATTGAAACCCTTGGTAGGGGCAATTCATGAATTACTCTTACTCAATTCTTGGAGATGTCTATTTTAATTTACAACTGCCCTAATTGATTCTGTAATGACACTAAAAAAAACGATCGCCTCTTGAAATTAAGAAAGGATCGCTTTTTGGGTAAAATATTTTCTAGGCAAAACAAATAATTAAATGGCGATCGCAGTCAAAACTAATTTGACCCTGAGCCTGAAAATCACCGAGAAGACGGGTAATGGTCACTCTGGTCGTCCCGATCGCATTAGCTAACATCTGATGGGTGAGGCGCACTTTTAAACGGGTTCCGACGTTTGTGGATTCTCCCATTTCTTGGGCTAATAACTTTAATAATTCCTGTAGGCGTTCATCAACTCTTCTTAAACCGGCGATCGCGAGTAAAGCTTCAGATTGTCTCATTCGATGGAGAACTTGACCGAGAATGAGTTGAGACAAGGTCGGAGAACTTTCAATTTCAATCAAAGGATACCAACGCAGATACACATCAGATAAAGCACGGGCTTGATAATTTTCCAGTTGATTTGCCGTTAACCAGAGACCAAAAAAGTTTTCGGGATAAACCCAACCAAGGAGAATCTCATCACCACTAGAGGAAAATTGACTCAGTTGAACCACTCCCCGATAGACTTGCCAGATTCCCTCTTGGGCTAACGGGATCAATTCTGCTTTGTCATAAAAATGTAACCGACGACCTTCGACAAGATTATTTTTTTGCAAAATAGTGGAGGAGTTGGTCAGCAACATAAGAACCTATGGGTGATGGGTCTCGATCAAGAGGAGCAAGCGGACTTTGTTTCTTTAAAATTTATCTTTAGTTCTTAGCCTACAAGTCCAAGGTAAAGATTAGGTAATGGACAGATTAAGCCATCAGTCCTCGTCTTTTGCAAAATATTGGATTGAAGGTGTTGGTAGAATTTTCAAATTACGCAAAAAATAATTTAAAAAAGACCATTATCCCATTCTTGCTCGATAATCTGCGTAGGTAAATTGTCGCCATAACAGGAAAGTTCCATCTTTTTTCAAGAGACCGATCGCGGGATGGGTAACGCCGTTGAACATGGTGGTTTTGACCATTGTGTAGTGCATCATGTCCTCGAAAATCAGGCGATCGCCGACCTTTAATTCCTCTTCAAAAGCATAATCTCCCAGAAAATCTCCCGACAAACAGGATGATCCCCCCATACGATAGCGAACTTGACCGTTTTCAGGTTCAAATGCGCCGCGAATCTCAGGTTTATAGGGCATTTCTAAACAGTCTGGCATATGTCCTGTAAAAGAAACATCTAACATCACATTGATGTGTTCAGAGGTGGGAATTAAATCTTCTATTTGGCTTAATAAAAAACCCGTTTGCCAGGCTATCGCAGACCCAGGTTCCATAATTAATTGCAGATGGGGATACCGTTGATGAAAGGATTTGATAACCGCGATCGCGTGATCCACATCGTAACCCTGTCGAGTCATGAGATGGCCACCGCCCAAATTGAGCCACTTAATTTGGGGTAAATATTTTCCAAAATAATGTTCGATATTAAATAGGGTTTTTTCTAGAGCAAAGGAATCACTTTCACAGAGATTATGGGACAAAAAGCCTTCTACTCCTTCAGGCAAGGTTTCTCCTAAAAATTCGGGGGAAATTCCCAAGCGAGTACCAGGTTGACAGGGATTATAAAGGGGCGTTTCCACAGGGGAATATTGGGGATTAATGCGTAGGCCAACCGAGGGCTGATAACCTGAATTTTGAACCCAGGGCTGAAAACGTTTCCATTGATTAACCGAATTAAAGGTTAAATGGGAGGCTAGGGGTAAAATCGAAGCAAAATCTTGATCCCGATAGGCCGTCGAATAAACATGGACTTCCTTGCCAAATTCCTCGGCGGCGAGTTGGGCTTCCCAGAGAGAACTGGCTGATGCTCCTGCTAAAAAAGGGCGAATGAGGGGGAAACTATGAAACAGGGAATAGCCTTTGAGAGCCAACATCACCTTGATTGGGGCTTCCCGTTGGACTCTCGTAAAAATCGCTAAATTACGTTCTAACAAAGCTTCTTCTAGGACAAAACAAGGGGAGGGAATTGAGGGGAAAAGCGTTTGATTCATGATTCTAGATTTTGAGTAGGGATTTAATCTCAATTTTCCTCTGATTTTTGAACTAACCACTGATTAAAACTTTGTAGGGCAGATTGAACTTGAACCTCAACGGACGGAATTGCTTCGGCTAAAACCATTACCCTGGCGGGATCTAACTTCGTATTATAAACGTGTCTTGCCACGTGGCGGAATTTACGATAGTCATCCAGAATTTGCCCTAATTCCTTGGGCCAGAGGACTGGACGGTGTTGAACTTCCTGATTGGTCATTTGCCAGAGCAATTGTTGATGCCAGTCATCTCCGGGAGCATCTCACTTGTGCAACAAGTATAAATACTTAAAAAAGAAATAAGAGGGTTAAAAAAAGCAACCATTAAGATAGGAACAGCGATGACGAAGTACTTGAGGAACATTCAAAATATTCCAACTAGCACCAGTAATTT
>JBEIFD010000244.1:0-6126 GCA_040382535.1 Merismopediaceae cyanobacterium | reverse complement strand
GATAAGTTATCTATGCTTTTTCAGTCCATACTTCCCTAACCCACATTTCTTTCGTTTTTTGACTTTTTCAGCAAGCCCTAATTAGGCAATAAGCAACTTCCCCAAGGATACAATCAACTTGATGAGGACTAACCCGACCACAGCTTCTAATTTCAATGTGCCGTCTGATCTCATCGTTTTGATATTGTAGGACTAGCAAGACTAGCCAGCGATTGGTAATTTGAAGATACTTATGAATCAGCAGGCAATACAAAAAAGTGGTCATGGGTTAGTCCTCATAATGGGGTTTTTAACTCGACCTGTCAGCCATAATCGTCTCTGGCTGACATCCATCACACCCAAATTCTTGAGAATGGATTAGATTTGCCCATTCTATCTCTAGCCAGCGATCTGGTAGATTGAGATTTTCATACTGGAAGCCTAAGCTATTGGAAAATTCCTCCGGCGCGTAGCCACTACTGTTAACAAGACGAATGTGCAACGTCTTCGTTACTCCACTAGATTCCTTAGCCTGGATTTTGTGACACACTTTACGCCGTAGTGTGACAATTTCTCCTCTGCCATAGTTCTGAACACATTCAACAGTCTCTTTAGTATTGTTTTTTTCAAATAGGCAGTTTTCAATTTCTCCATCAAGAACAATTACGGCATCTAAGTCATCAGCATGGCAGTGAGGCCCTGTCTCTTGCCCCGGCAGCCAACCAATGGCATAGATAACAATGGTCACTTGTGGATTTACTCTGATGGGATTTCGTAAATAGCCGTGATGATTAAACACAAAGTAAGAACTGTTTAAAAGATAGTTCAAGGTATTTGCTGAGTTAAATAGCTCTTTTCCGAAGTCCCTGACAATTTGATCGAATTCAGAGTAGGACATTTTGGCTGTTGGGTAACAGTTTAATTTTCTTGCTAACTGGGAAACTAGCCATTGAAAGTGAATATGGTCACGATTGGGAAGATTGCCCGTTTCCATGTCGTTATCAATTAAACGATCAATTTCTTCAATTTCATGTAGTAAGCGACAGTTACTTTGGGCTTCAATCAGAGTTTCGTAAATCAATTGGTCAGATTCTTGGTCAGGATCTAACTGGGTTCGACAATCTAAATAACGTTCCACAGTCTTTTGAATATCCTCGGTTAATCTGTTAAGATATTTATCTTTAGAAATGAAAGGCCGTTCATGTTTTGCATTGCTATCTGGTTGGATTAAGCTGAGATCCAAATAGTTGCACTCTATTTCTTGTGCTTTACATTGGGGGGAATGTTTGACAGCCATTTTCTGTACCTAAATGATAGTTTATTTGCTTGATGGGTGATTTACCACTAAGGCTAAGACTAGGCTCTCTTCTCCTTTTTTCTCAAACTATGGCCAATAACTTGGGGAGTGTTGATAGGGTGGAGTTGTTAGGGGTTAAGTTGGGAATCGGAGCGTAGAGCTTGTAATCACTCTACAGGTGGTATCACCTCAAACAATTTACTTGGACAGTTAACTTAGAGTCATTGGGGAATATTCTGTGACACAATATCTGGAAAAATTTTTAATTTGACTCTATTCTGTTGAGTTGTTCCCCTAGTCGTAATGGAGACTAAAAGCCTAATTGAGCCTATTTCAGGGTTTTAGGATGCTAAAAGCTCTACATCTGATTGTTGGCATAGAGATTGACACAGAAGGCGATCACTAATCATCATCGTGGCATACTCATAAGTATAAATCTCTAGTACCGCCGTGGGCAAGGCGTTAAAGATCACCTCGTGGTTAGGTATTAAGGTAAATTCATAAAGTTGGGGTTGGTTGGTCAGCTTAACAATTTGAAACTGATTGGTCAGGTTTCTGTACCGGCAGGTGATAGTGCGTAGGGGAAAGTTAATCAGCATAGGTTTGATTGTTGGTTGATTTGATTATTTAGATACTGTTCGCCAACAACTGTGACAGCTTTTATAAAACACTAAAAATTAGTAAAAAGATAAAACTGATTATAGAAACTAAGAAAAATACATCATCATTCCAGTAACGGCAAGCTACAAAGGAGCTAAACCCTAAAAAAACCCAGATAATCAGGTATAAAAACAGCATAAGACAACTCCTGAATGCCTTCCTTTACCAACCTAGAGTTTTGGGGGCTGCTATAGTGACATAAGTATAAATAATCATCAATACTGATGCGAATAGTCACTTTAAAGCGGTAATTTCAACTGCCCAGGGGTAATGTTCCCCCGTCGCCGTTGGTGCTTCCCCAGGTGACAAGCTGAACAAAGAGCAATCAGATTACTAGGGGAATTGTTAGCAGGGTTATAGTCTGAATGGTGAACTGACAACTCTAATCGTTTGCGATCGCTTAGGGAGAGACCAGATTTTGAATCAGGGCTGAGACACTTTAAACCGCACTGTTGACAAGTCCAATTAACAGCCTGTTTCTTTGCCAATGCGATCACTGGCCAATCAGGAGAGTATCGGTTTTTCATGCTCAAAAAGGGTCAATCCCAAAGTCTAAAAGTTTATCAGTAATTTCGCTAATGTCGTTAAGGGTTTGAGCGTTGTCTAATTCCCCTAGTAAACGAGTGCGATCGCTCTCATTCTCGAAACCTTGAACAGGAAAACTAACCCAGTGTTTAAGATAGTCTGCAAGGATAGGAACATCATCATTGGTTGCTGTCTTATTGAAGTAATTAGTAACAGCATTTTTAAGTGTTGGCCGGTTACTGTGCATCCAGTAAATTAGACAGTTATCAGGATAGTTAATCATGGTTTGGTGTCTCCACAGCGCAATGTTCAGGGATAAAAAAGAGTTCGTCAAATTCTGTTACGTATTGCCATTGATTTAATGGTGTAACGTAGGCACAATAGACTATTTTAGATGAGGTTATTTTGCCTTTTAGGTTAAAAGTAATGGCTTGTTCGGGTTTAAATTTTGGTTCCTTAATTTCCATAAAATAAGCCTGTAAACTATTAACAATTATAACGCTTGACAGTGTAACTTGACAATGCTTGACAGTGTAACTTGACAGTATTAAATAATTAAGCCAAGTTCATACAGTATCTTGGTTACAGGTACTTTCGCTTTCTCCAGTGATTGAATGGTTTCTAGTTTGTTCTTGGGAATGTAACGGCTACCTTTGCGCTGTCTCATGCCATTTTCTCGTATCTCGTAATGATAGTAATACTGCTCATAAGATTTACCATTTTTGGCTTTGTGGTAGTGTAGTTGAATTTGTCCAGAGCAATCGCCCCATTGCCTCCGTTTTTTACTAGGGGATTGATAGGGAATGATAGGCTTAAAATCCTCACAGCCTTCTAAATCATCTTGAGACAAGTATTTACCTTTAGATAGACAAAATTGCCATAGAGAATCTTTAGGAATTGAGGTATCAAAGGAGTTGCATTCTGAACATGGGCCGCAAACTTTACTAGGGGATTTAGATTTGGACTGAAATTGATTACAGCCTTCTAGGTTATCAAGGTACTTTAGATGTTTAAGGCAGGAATGAATAGGCTTAGATTTATCTTCAAAGTATCCGTCTTTTCCCCAGTGTGCCTTGTGTTCAAAGTTGTAGAATTGGCAATCAGGGCATTTTGACTGATAGGAAGCTTCAGGATGGGAAGGGGAAGGTTCAAACTTTTTACAGTGACCTTTGGGCTTGACCAGTTTGTTCTTTGGATAGCAATATAAACCCTCTTTAATTGCCATGCTTCGATTACAGTTTGAGCAGTTTTTTTCCTCCTTGATGACGGTAAATTGCCCAATACCTAGATAAATTTCTTTGTAATCAGAGCCATCGGGCCGGTAAGTAATGCTTCTGCTGTAAACGCCCGTAACTGTGCCTTGCTCTCCCTTAGACAGGCGGTGAAGTGATTCCACGCGATCGCCTATTTTTGGCCAGTCTTTGGGAGGTTCCCAGGGTTCTGACCATAGTTCGGGCTGAATAAATTTAGTGCCTTTGGGTGTGGTTAGAATTTGCTGCATAGCTAAAACTCCTCACAGTAGATCACTTGATAGGGTGTTCCTTCCTCGGTAAACAGGCATTTGTAGCAATCACTGAGCATCACCCTTTTCATTGCCTCTGATCGCAGAATCGGATCAACAATCCATTGATTAAGCTCGTCTAAGTTGCGCTGTTTCCTTGCCTCAATCTCCAAGGCGATCGCCTCTTCGGTATTTTCAGTCACTCCTTTTTTACTAGGGGAATTTTCGCGGGGTGAACTTTTGCCAAAGTTGAAATTGCCAGTGAGGGCCGCAATTTTTGCTCTGGTTTCCTCCCACTGTTCGGGGGTGATGGGTTCCTCTACAGGCTTTGGGGCCTTAAAAACTTTGAACACTTGCCCGTCTTCGTTTTTTACAAGGTCAACGGTGGTGACTACAGGGGCGATCGCGATTTGGGATGTTGGGACACTTGGTAAGGCGATCGCGGTTACAGGTTCGACACTTTCAACAATTCCCCTGGTAATCAGTAAAGGTTCGACAGTGGCACTAGGTAGAGAGGCGATGGGGTTTAGTTCCTGCGGTAAGGATTCCGTTAATGCCCGTTGATTAGCGATTAACCTGTCTTGATACTCTCCAGGGATTTCAACACCATTATTCAGCAAAATTTGGGTGTTTGTGACGCGATCCAGGTATTCGCCTTGATACTGCTCCCACCGAATGGGGAGATTGGCGGGATCTTTTTTAAAGTGGCTAAGGACGTTTGCGCGTTGGGTGTGAATGTCTTTCCCGTATTCGCCTAACCATTTCCCCGCTAACCAGTCCCGAAAGTTCGCGTCAAGTTTGCCTTCTAAATTCCAGGGGCCTTCTGGTAGCCAGTTGAAATTCCTTTGTTGTACATTTTTACCTTGTACAAATCCAGTACGCGCCTCGGAAGATTTGTCTTCACCAGAATTAATCGGTTTAACAGGTGAGACCTGACTGATCTCTGTAACTACACCAACAGCGATCGCTGGTTCCGGTATGGATTCTTGAAAACCTTCGCTCTCGCCTTCTGGAAAGTCTGAGAGAGTCTGATCTTCTGTATATATAGTGTCTTCCGAATTTTCGGAAAGTTTTCCGTTTTCTCGGACAGGTTTCCAAATTCTTGGAAAGTTTTCCAAATTCTTGGAAAGTCCTAGACTGCGAAAACTGAAACCCTTGTCCTGAAAATCGAATAAACCTAGTTCCTGAAATTTGGCGATCGTGGCGTAAAAGGTGCTTTTTTTGATGTTGCACTCGGAAAGGATTGTTAGCGTATCCAACTCTTGATAGGTATCACCAAAGGGATCAAGTAGTCGGAGATAGCTAAATAGCCGCCACTCGCTTGCTGTAAAGCTTTTGGTTTTTTCTAGATCGTCGTCTGTGAATTTAAAAAATCGTGCCATAATAGGCTTGCCTCGTTAATTGTGAAAAGGTGAGCGGGGCTTTTATTTCCCCTAAAATGTGATAGATTAGAGATAGCCAAACAACTTTGGTTATAACCAAATTATATATCATCCTGTTTGGTTAAGGGGTACTTTTGGATAGAGATTTTTTACAGATTTTTTTGCTTAAGCTAAAGCTTCATAGGATTCAACATAAAGTCTTGGCATTAGAGGCGGGTCGCAATGCTTCTTATCTCTCCGAAGTATTTAACGGTAAGCAGTCCCCGACCCTGGAAACTTTTAAAGGCTTAGTGCAGGCTGCGGATCGTCTGTGCCCAGGCTTTGCCGATGAGTACTATTTGGCTTTGGCAGGCCGTGTTGACATGGATAGTTTCGTAAGCTCTCTAAGTTCCAATGAGTTGGCAGTACTTTTAATGAACGTTAGCCAAAGAGTCAGAAAATTGGGGGCAAGGGAAAACGCGATCGCTAATACTCTTCAGGTTCTCCCGCCAGAATCAGTAAAAGAGCTTATCGAGCCATTAACTGAGGTGCTTCGTGCCATTGGTATCGCCGTTGGTAAAGTTCAGTAGTCTTTCTCCCACATACGCAAAAAAATCCCCTGGTAACAGGGGTTGAATTAAAGCTTAGGTTGTTGAGATAACCCTTTGAGCAGTCCCATTATTTTACTGTAGTCCTTATAGGGTAATAGTTTTAGGCTTTTAGTGGAGGGTGTTAGTTCGTTATCCCTCGTCAAGGTCTGTATTGGTCGGGTTTGGGGTGTGATTGTTTGGGGACTAAGATAT
>JBEIFD010000243.1:0-6142 GCA_040382535.1 Merismopediaceae cyanobacterium | reverse complement strand
CTTACTCACCATTTAATCCTAACCTATCACGGCGGTTAAAGCCGCTTGAGTCACTTTTCCACCTCGCTCTAAAGAGACGAGGCTACCAAGTTGCCCACGTTTTTACGGTGTAATCTTCTCGTACAAGCAATATTAAGGGCTGAATAAGCTGTTCGTAATCTAAACTGCACTAACAGAATTACCTTTGTTTTTAAGTTTACGATTCCATTTAATAACTAAATCTCCGACCTTAAGAAGATTATGTAAAACCATTTCTAATTCTTCGACAGTTTTAAAAAGTCGATGAGCAAGATATTCCTTTGTAGAGTGCCACACTAAATTAAATTATAATCTGGACTATAAGGTGGCAAATACCCTAAATGTATTTTCGGCATTTCTTCTTCTATTTGCTTAATAATTTCTGCTTTTTTATGAAAACTTGTATTGTCCAATATTACAACTATTTGAGGTACTTTATTTCTGAATTCTGGCTCTACCGAACTTATCTTGCAAAAAACAAAAAATAAATGGCAAGACTAATGATTCAATAAAAGCAGAATATCACCTTAAAATCCTTGAAGGACTTGCACTCATCGCGTTTTACTCAAATGCTGTCAAATTGCCAAAACGACAGGGATTGAATACACTAAGGGAAATAATGTCCTGGGTGTGAAGAGTTAAAAAAACTGATGAAAAAAACACTATTTTTAAGTCCCCCTTCCTTTGATGGCTTCGATGGTGGAGCTGGAGCGAGATACCAAGCCAAACGAGAAATTACTTCCTATTGGTATCCGACTTGGCTTGCCCAACCCGCCGCCCTTGTGCCTGGTAGTAAATTAATTGATGCGCCCCCCCATGATCAGAGTGTGGATGATGTCCTCGCGATCGCGAAAGATTACGATTTAGTGATCATGCACACCAGCACGCCTTCTCTTGCCAATGATGTCAAATGTGCAGAGACGATTAAGGCCCAAAAACCCGATACCCAAATTGGTTTTATTGGAGCGCACGTTGCGGTTTTACCCGATGAAACTTTAAAGGAAAATCCGATTATCGATTTTGTTTGTCGTAACGAATTTGATTACACCTGTCAAGATGTGGCCGCAGGAAAATCCTACAGTGAAATTAAGGGATTAAGTTATCGAGACCAAGACGGCAATATTCACCACAATCCCGAACGCGAATTAATCCATGATTGGGATGCTATGCCCAGCGTTTTACCCGTTTATGCGCGAGATCTGGATATTAAAAAGTATTTTATTGGTTATCTCCTCCATCCCTACATTTCCTTTTACACGGGTCGCGGTTGTCCTGCCAAATGTAGTTTTTGTCTGTGGCCCCAAACCATCGGCGGCCATAATTATCGTGCGAAAAGTCCTGAAGCGGTCTATCAAGAAATGATTCAAGCCAAGTCCCTGTTTGGGGATTCGGTACGGGAATATATGTTTGATGATGATACTTTTACGATTGACAAACCCCGCGCGATCGCGATTAGTGAGTATTTGAAAAAGCTCAAAATTACTTGGAGTTGTAATGCTAGAGCCAATCTAGATTATGAAACCCTCAAAACTTTGCGCGATAATGGCCTACGTTTATTGCTAGTGGGTTTTGAATCAGGCAATCAAGAAATTCTGGATGGTATTCGTAAAGGAATTAAACTCGAAGTGGCTCGCAAATTTATGGAAAATTGTCGTAAATTGGGCATCACTGTTCACGGAACTTTTATTATTGGTTTACCCAACGAATCCCCCGAAACCATTGAAGAAACCATTCGTTTTGCCTGTGAAGTCAGTCCCCATACCATTCAAGTTTCCATTGCAGCCCCCTATCCTGGCACAGAACTTTATCGTCAAGCTCAGGAAAATAACTGGTTTACCAAAAATGATTTAATTAATACTTCGGGTATTCAACTATCGACTTTGGAATATCCCAATCTTTCGACTAAACAAATTGAAGATGCAGTGGAAAAAATGTATCGTCAATTCTATTTTCGACCCAAGGCAATTATTCCCATTGTGCAAGAAATGTTAGGCGATCCGCAAATGTTAGTGCGACGTTTACGGGAAGGGAAGGAATTTTTTGCTTATCTCAAAGAACGCAAACAAGGCTCTTTGATTAAAGTCTAATTCTAGCTTTTGTAATTAAGCTTGGAAAATACTATTAGCTGTGATTTGTAATTCAGAGAAAGTTGGTGAAACAATCATTTCATCGCCTCTGAATTGCGATCGCTCATATTTCCCTTGTTCATTTAACACATAAACAGAAATAGTCGGAAATTTGGGATCGCCTAACAAAGCGCGACTACCAATTGCCAAATAATCAACAATCCAATATTCTTTAATGCCTAATTGTTCATACTCATCCAGTTTATCGACATAATCATTTTCCCAATTGCTAGAAACTACTTCTACAGCTAGTTGAATCGGTTCAGTTAAGGCGGCATAATCAGCAGGAGCAGAACGCCATAAAGTTCGATCAATGACGCTAACATCAGGAATTCGTCCTTGTTCAATGCCCTTTTTATTAATCGTTTTAATTACTACCTGAGTGGTGACAATAAAATTGAGATTTAAGCGATCGATTTCTTGATCGACTTTTTTCATGATAAAAAAAGCAATGTCTTTATGCTGTCGGGTATTGACCATTTCTACAATTTCTCCATTCACCAATTCAAAACGTCCTTCGTCGGGGCATTGAATCAAAAAGTCATCAAAGGTAAGTTTGGGTTTTGTTAGAATTTGCATAAACTATTCTTTCTCCTATAGAGATATTTAGTATAAAGTCTTAATTAAATTTTGCAATCATCAATTATTAAGGTAACCAATTTTCATCTAAAATTTGCTCCATCGTTCCAATTAAAGTTTCAGGAAAAGTATTGATCGGAAGTTGGGATTTATCGCTGACAATTTCTCTAGCATCTTGATAACATTTATCAAATATTTCAAGAAGATGATGATTCAGGCTAGGGCTAGTTTTTAACTCATTATTGATTTGTTTGCGAAAGGTACGAATTTCCCCTTGACCATGACCTTGATTTCTGGTGATTTGCGATTCCCAATATTTTAATTTAAGTAAGTGTTCAAATAATCTTCTTAACAAACTTTCTAGTTTTCTTTTATCTCGACGGCTCAAATCCGATACCTCCTCAATTAAATTTTCTAAATCGATCGCGTCAAAATTTTTATTTTTTAATTGATCAACGGTTTCCATGACCCAGAGATTATAGTCGGTATCGTATAATTTTTTAGCAGTTGTTTGTAGTTGTATTACCATATATTTGATTCCTATATTTTGTGAATTTTTTATACAGCCAGTTTAACATTATTTTTTGTGACAGATTAGCCCATGAACTGTCACTATGTAGGGCTTAGTGTACTATTATTTAGAAGTTTCTATAATGCTTTTGCATTTATTGTAGGCTATCATCGCTGATCGACTAGGCTAATCTCTATGACGAAACGGGCTTTATTATTCATTAACCGTCATGCTCGCCGAGGAAAACAGGGCTTTGCTCAGGCGATCGATATTTTGGATGAATTGGATTTTGAGTTGATCATAGTTCCGATTAAACGGTCTCAAAATTTGGGCGATATTATTCGGGAGAACGCAACCAATCTCGATATGGTGATTATCGGCGGCGGGGACGGAACTCTGAACGGTATTATCAATAGTTTAGTGGAATCTAAGCTACCTTTGGGGATTCTTCCTTTGGGAACGGCGAATGATCTGGCTCGCACGTTGAATATTCCTTGGGCGATCGCGGATGCCTGTCGAGTGATTGCTGAGGGTCATCGAAAGGCGATCGATTTAGGGCGGGTGAATGATCATTATTTTTTCAATGTCGCTAGTGTGGGCGTTAGTGTGGAAATCACCCAAAAATTAACACGGGGAGCTAAACGTCGTTGGGGAATCCTCGCCTATGGATTAACTGCCCTCAAAGTTATTACCCAAACCCGTCCCTTTCATGCCACGATTTGCGTTGATGGGGAATCTCGGCGGGTCAAAACGTTACAGATTGCGGTGGGAAATGGTTGCTACTATGGCGGCGGCATGATGATCGCCCATGATGCTCTGATTGATGATCAACGGTTGGATGTCTATAGTTTGGAAGTTGAACATTGGTGGCAAATTTTTCCCCTGATTTACCATCTTCCCCAGGGTCAACAAAAATTATTACCTTGGGTGCGGACGTTACGAGGGCGATCGGTGGAAATTATGACCAGCAAACCCCGAAAAATTAATACTGACGGTGAAATCATAACGGAAACTCCTGCGATGTTTTCTATTGTTCCCCAGGCGATCGAGGTTTTTGTTCCCAAGCCGTCCAACTTCTCTGTCGCGTCTTCTCTTGTTAACGAGGTTTAGGCATTGACTTTATCCATTGTTTTAAGATTGCTCACTAAATTTGTCCAGAAAAGCCAGTCCTGCTTTATAAATAACGCTGTTATCAACATAATGTTCAGCCGTAGCCACTAAAGCAGCTTTTCCACCTTGTAGCCAGCGTTCTTGATTCAGCAAGTTTCTAGTAATATTTTGCCATTGGTTTGGGTTTTGAGTTTGCAGGGTCGTAAATTCTGCGTTAATAATCTCTGTTGCTTCGGCTTCAGTCACGTTGGGATGATCAGTTTGTAAGTTTTGTAAAAGTTTGATAACTTCGTTGATGGCACTTTTAACTTCAGGATCGGTCGCATATTTTTCGCCAATTACTTCACCAAAATTCGTTTCAGTAATGAAAACGTTTTTGGCGTTGGGAAAGTTGTATTTAGAACTGTTTGACATAGAATTTTCCTCACGTTGTTTTTGTCGGCTCTCAATGGATTCGTAACCATTTAATAGTTGACGGATATTAACCTTAATTCCCAGTTTACCAATAGGAAGCTCTATTTCTCCCATTTTTTCCAGACCTATTAATTCTTGATAATCTAACGGGGGATGATTGGGATAATCTGGCACGGGAACCCATTCGCTCAATTCTAAATTGGCAAAGGTGTTATGAATTTTTTGAAAAGTATCACGAATCAGAGCGAGAAACAGGCGGCGAGTTTGTTCACGTCCATTAATAGTAATAAAGATTTTTTTGTCTTCAAAGTCGGCTTTGATGCAAGCTAAATTACACATTTCTGAGGCTTCTTGATGAAACAGAATAACGCCACTGCGCCAGTAGGTTCGCTCATGAATTTTTTCGTGATTGAGGACAATAAAACGGGAAATAATACTTTCGGGTAAAATGCGGTAATGGTATTGAAATTCAAGACGATTTTGACCCAGATCGGTATTTTCAGGTTCTTCTTTCGGCAGTAGTCCAGGGATTAGATATTGTTCGCTTTCATTGAGTTTAAAACAGAGTTGAAATTCTTTCATCAATTCGATTAGAAAATAATGACGTTTTTCGGGATAGCGTTGATGATCCAGAATGCGGGTAAGTTCAGATACGCCAAAAATACCTTTCTTTTGGGTTTTTAGGATTTCATCACTAAGTAGAGCATAAATTCCTTGCGTCACCCAGTCGGGATTAAGAACATTAGTTGATTGCAGGAGGGGATGATTACGGAAACTGAGAACTAAACCGAGACGATGAAGCAGGTCAATTAATTGTTCTTGATTTTCTTCTTCAGGAATTTTTCTAGTGACACAAATACCAATATAATTGCTATAGCTAATGAAGTCTTCGGTCATGGCTTCTAGTTGTTCTTTGACTTCAAACCAGGGTAAAGGTAGAGGATTATAAACATCTTTAAGTTGCTTAATTTCTTGAGTAATAGCAGTATGTAATTCGTCAATTCCTTGACCATTTAAACAAGAGGTTTCGAGGATGGCTTTAATGTTAGGATATTTTTCTAATAGGGCTTTACGGTTAATATCAAAGGGTTGTTCATCTTTTTTATTACCGACAATAATAACAGGAGATTGATCACCAAAGGTTGCAATCAATTTTAACCAATATTCGAGGCGGTTTTCTTCTTCGCTGGTGCGACAATTACAGACTAATAAATAAAGACTCCGTCTGGTCAGAAAAAATTGATGGGTCGCATGGTAAATTTCTTGACCGCCAAAGTCCCAAACATTTAAGCGTATTGTGTTTTTATTAATTTTAATGGGCCAATATTCAACTTCCAGTCCATCTGTTTGAGATTCATTTTGATCAAATTGGTTATGAATTAAT
>JBEIFD010000242.1:0-6143 GCA_040382535.1 Merismopediaceae cyanobacterium | reverse complement strand
TTCGTTTTTAATGTTTCATTCTTTTTCCTCAGAATTGAATTAGGAACGAAAACAAAAGGTTTCAGGCACTTGGGAGTATTTCCAGAAAAAGCTGTAAAGGCTTACTGTGATTAGGTTGTGAATTTTCGGACAAGTCTATTCACCATATTGTTTTTGTTCTATATGAGCGTTGATTTTTTGCCACTGAGGAAATTTATCTAACAATTTTAGATTATCTTCTAACGAAAAATAAGGATTACTTGGATAAAGAGAGTCTAAAATTTTCTGGATAAGTTCAAAATCTTCAGGAGTATCAACTGTCCAACGATGATGACTTTGATTTTCACTATAACTTATATTTGCTAATCGATAACGATTCGGTTGTCTATTAATAAATGGAGTAACGTGTTCTCTATCAGGCTTTTCGATAGCTTCATAAAAAGCTTGTTCTAAAATCTCAAACGAAAATACTTCTGCATCCATTCCTCTAGGATAAGTTCGCTTTAAATTATTAGAAACATAATCATATTTTGCCTGATTATCTAAATAAAATTGAATAACTTGGTCAATAACTTGTGGATCAATTAGGGGACAATCTGATGTTATTCTCACAACTAAATCAGCTTGGTATTTTTTCGCTGCTTGATAATATCTTTCTAAAACATCTTCTTCAGAGCCTTGAAAACAAGCAATCAATAAATGTTCACAAAGATTAACAATTGACTGATCTGTATCATTGGTGGTGGTGGCAATAACAATTTGATCGACTAACTTTACGCGCTTTAGTCTTTCTATTTGATATTCTAATAAAGATTTATTTAATACTTTTTTTAAAACCTTGCCTGGCAAACGAGTCGATGTCATTCTGGCTTGAACAATGATGACAATTTTCATGAAATTATTTTTTTAAGAATGCTAATAACTTTGTCTTGCTCCTTTTCAGCTAAACCATAATATAAAGGTAAACTAATAGTCTCTTGATAATATTTTTCAGCTTCAAGAAAATCTCCCCACTTAAACCCAAGCTGTTGATAATAAGGCTGAATGTGAACAGGAATATAATGTAAATTTACCCCAATTTGTGCCTGTCGCAATGCCTTAAATACTTGATGATGAGTCTTATTAATTTTATCTAATTTTAATCGAATAATGTAAAGATGCCAACTTGATTCTGTATCAGGATGCTGCCAGGGTAAAATTAATGGTAAATCCGCTAATAATTGATGATAACGTTGCGCCAAAAATCGACGACGTTTAATAAATTCATCCAATCGCTTCATTTGACTCGTTCCCAAAGCCGCTTGAATATCTGTCATTCGGTAATTAAACCCTAATTCTAATTGCTCATAATACCAACTTCCATGAGATTCTTCTGTCATTAACTCAGGATTACGAGTAATTCCATGAGTCCTTAAACGCATTAACTTTTCGTATAAAATTTCTTGATTTGTTAATATCATGCCTCCTTCTCCCGTTGTAATAATTTTTACAGGATGAAAACTAAAAACAGCCAGATCAGAAAATTCACAACAGCCAATAAATTTATTTTTATATCTTCCTCCTATGGCATGGGAAGCGTCCTCAATAATTTTAAAACCATAACGTTTTGATAAAGCATAAATACGATCCATTTCACAGGATTGTCCCGCTAAATGAACAGGAATAATAACTTTTGGCAAACAATTATTTTTCTCAGCTAAAATCAACTTTTTTTCTAACTCATCAATACTGAGATTATAAGTGACAGGATCAATATCAACAAAATCAACTTTCGCACCACAATACAATCCACAATTAGCCGATGCGACAAATGTATTAGGAGAAGTCCAAAACCTATCCCCCGATACCAAATTCAGCGCAAGACAAGATAAATGCAAAGCAGCCGTAGCACTCGAAACCGCGATCGCGTATTTTGCCCCACAATAATTAGCAACCGCTTTTTCAAATCGCTCTATAGCTGGCCCCTGAGTTAGCCAATCCGAACGTAAGACTTCAATAACAGCATCAATATCTTGCTGATTAATATCTTGACGACCATAGGGAATATAATCCGTCATTGACCTATCATCCCCAATAATTGCTGACCCGTAATCCAATCCGTATTGAGATCTGAACTATACTGAAAACCATCAGGAACAGGAACACCATTTTCTCCTAAACAATTACAACTATAATTAACTCGATGGGGATATTCAATCGTTGGCATGATTACATAATGATCGGAAAAATCCAACGTTAAATGATAATTATCACCTGGACACATCACCTCATGTAACTTTTCTCCAGCACGAACTCCAATAATTTTAATCGGTAAATTAGGAGCCATCGTGGTTGCCAGATCAACAATTTTCATAGATCGAATTTTCGGAACAAAAATCTCACCCCCTTGCATCCTTTCAAAACTTTTTAAAACAAAATCTACTCCCTGCTGGAGCGTGATCCAAAATCGAGTCATTCGTTCATCGGTAATCGGCAATTCTTTTATCTTTTCTCCTATTAACTTCTGGAAAAAAGGAACAACCGATCCCCTAGAACCAACAACATTACCATAACGAACGACAGAAAACCGAGTAGGACGAGTCCCTACCATATTATTTGCCGCCATAAACAACTTATCAGAAGCTCTAACTTCGTTGCCCCATACAGATTAATGGGATTAGCCGCTTTATCCGTTGACAAAGCAATAACTTTTTTTACCCCATTTGCCAGGGCCGCCTCAATGACATTACTCGCGCCATTGATATTCGTTTTGATACATTCCATCGGGTTATATTCCGCGATCGGAACGTGTTTAATCGCAGCCGCATGAATCACATAATCGACACCATCCATTGCTTGTTTTAACCTTCCTAAATCACGGACATCCCCAATAAAATAACGCATTATAGGAAAATCAAAAACCTGTGCCATTTCGTATTGCTTAAGCTCATCACGGGAATAAATAATGATTTTTTTAGGTGAATATCGATCAAGTAAGGTTTTTACTAATCGTTTTCCTAAAGAACCTGTCCCACCAGTAATTAAGATTGTTTTATCATTAAACATAAGTTTGGTTTTCTTTGTAACTTAAAAGTATAAATAGAAAAGTACATTTTTCTCGCACTATCTAGAAATTATTAAAAATAGACTCTATATTTTTAGGGAGAATACCCAAAAATCTTTAGCCCCATCCGCAATCACATCCCGCAACGCCGTGTAACGCTCCTGCTTCTGATGACCAATAATATATTTTTTACTGAGATTCTCGACCTCGATCACCGTGTCAGACATAAATCACAAAAATAAAATACTAACCCAGTCCTATCCTAAAGTACCCACAACCCTAACCCAAGCGATCGCCCCTCCACAAAAATTAATGCGATCATCTTTTAAACCTAACGAATTAATTACCATCAAGCTACCTGTAAAAGCAACGGATTTTTAGGAGATGGTAAGGCTTTTCCCCCTTCTTTATATAGTTCTAGATAGGTATCAATCACTTCTTGTCCCCGTTTTGCCGCTTCTTCGTAGGTATCCCCATGAGTATGAAATTCTTGGAAAGAAAAGTCAGGAAGATGAACTAGGTAGCAGTTATCTTCATTTGACCAGATAATAACCATACTGTAATGAAAGTTCATTGCAATTCCTCAAGTTTTTTTAATCTTTGTTTGACTGTTTTTTCTAGGTAAATTTTAGCATCATCGCCATCTTTACCTGCAATGGTAATGGGGAGTTCTGGAAGTTGATCATGTGTCCAAATTGTATGGCTACCTTTTCCTGGGCGATAAGTAAAACCAGCTTTTAACAATATTGCTTTTAGTTCTCGAACTTTTTTTGGCATTGGATTATAATTTGGTGATCATGGTAATCTTTTTAAACTATATGTAGATTTTTCTACTCTATTACGCCCAATAATCCCGACATATGCCTCCTGTTTCACCTTAAACGAAACCTCCTTCAACGCCCAAAACTCATCCTTATTCTCAGGAATCCCAGCCACCACCACCAGACAGCGATCGCAAAAAAGCCTTAGCCCCATCCGCGATCGCATCCCACACTAACCTGATAACGCTCCTGCTTCTGATGACCAATAATATATTTTTTACTGAAATTCTCCACCTCGATCACCGTATCAGACATAACATTTAAAAAAACTATGGGTTAAGCACTATCTTAAAATACCCTAGAGCAAACGAAAAGCGATCGCCCCTCCACAAAAATTAACGCGATCATCTTTAAAACCGAAGCCATACATTTTTCATCTTTTTAAGTTTATTTTTTCGACAAAAGAATAGAACGATTTAACACATCCTCAATGCCATAGGGACAAGTGGAAGGAAACGGTAGTCCTGTTTCTTTAAACGCATCCAATTTCGCATTTTCGTAAAGCTCAACTAACCATTCATTGCTTAAATATCGCTTGAGACTGGGACTATCCTTCAAATAAAATGTAATGTTATTTCGTTCTCGCTGAATCGTCACTTGCCAACTGCGCGATCGCCGTTGAGGTTGGTAGTCCCACTTTAATAAATGATGCAAAATTAATCTCAGACTACTAAGTAAGCGATCTCGCTCCCGTTTAGACAAATCCCGTACCTCTTCAACTAAATTCTCAATATCTAACTCAGAAAAGCGACCAGAGACTAATAGATCTGCCATTCGCTCAGCCCAAAGTCCGAAATCTTGCTCATAGGATGCCGTCATGGGTTTTTCTCTCTCCAAGCTCAGTTAACATTATATTACTCAACATTGATAAAGAATTAATACATCCTTAACAACGCCCAAAACTCCTCCTTATTCTCTGGGAGCTCAGCCCCACCGCCACCAAAGCGATCGCCAAAAAGACTTCGCCCCATCCGCAATCACATCCCGCAACGCCGTATAACGCTCCTGCTTCTGATGACCAAAATATATTTCTTACTGAGATTCTCGACCTCGATCACCGTATCAGACATAAGTCACAAAAATAAAATACTAGCCTAGTCCTAAAATACCCAGAATCATAACCCCAGCGATCACCCCTCCACAAAAATTAACGCGATCGCGTTTAAAAACAAAGGCATATACTTTCCGTTATTTCTAAATCTATTGTTCCGATAAAAAATAGAACGATTTAAAACATCCTCAATGCCATAGGGACAAATGGAGGGAAACTCTAATCCTGTCTCCCTAAAGGCATCGGAACACGCAACAGCATAGAGTTTTAGTATGCTTTCATCCGTTAGATATCGCTTTACAGCAAATTGCAATCAAACGTGTATGTGTGCAAAATGCTAAAACCTTGCCTGAACTTGATTTGGTGACTCATCCTTGTGGCAGGCTTGATCTAAAATCGCTGTAAACTGGGGCTATCGTCCAAATAAAGTCTAATATTAGCCCGTTCCCGTTGAATAGTTCCTAGCCAACTGCGTGATCGTCGTTGAGGTTGGTAGTCCCACTTTAATAAATGGTGCATGATTAAACGCAAACTACTGAGTAAGCGATCGCGCTCCCGTTTAGACAAATCCCGTACCTCTTCGACTAAATTCTCAATATCTAATTCACAAAAGCGACCAGAGGCCAATAGGTTTGCCATTTGTTCAGCCCAAAGTCCAAAATCTTGCTCGTAGGATGCCGTCATGGATTTGTCTCCCTCTAAGCTTAATTAACCTTAATATTACTCAAAATTGATAAATAATTAACACATCCTTCAACGCCCAAAACTCCTCCTAATTCTCAGAAATCCCACCACCACCAAAGCGATCACTTCTGATATCTTCTAAAATAAAACTAACAAAAACTCAGTAGCGATAAACGAGGCTAACGAGATGGTAATCTTCCTAGAACGTGAAATTGTTTACCCTGACAGTGATGGACAACCCATGGCCGATAACACCAAGCAATTTCGTTGGATTGTTTTACTGAAAGAAAACTTAGAATGCTTATTTACCAACGACCCCCAAGTATTCGTCGCAGGAGACTTGCTCTGGTATCCCGTTGAAGGAAGCCCCGATATCCGCGTTGCCCCCGATGTCTTTGTCGTATTGGGAAGACCGAAGGGAGATAGAGGCTCCTATCGTCAGTGGCAGGACAGCAATTCTAAATTTGAAAAATCAGGAGGAATTAGCGGGGAGCAGAGGGTCAAATTGCTCAAGCATAAAATCAAGAAGGTGTTGCCAGTGATCAAAGACAAAATAAGTAGTAAG
>JBEIFD010000241.1:0-6166 GCA_040382535.1 Merismopediaceae cyanobacterium | reverse complement strand
TTTGAGTCTGGGTTTTAAAAATTGTAGGGAAAACAATTCATATCCCAAATCAGCAACGCCCAATTAATCAGCTATCGCTTTTTAACAAGATAAAATTGTAAGTAGAAAAATTGATAAAAATCTAGATTATGACAACAACCGCCGATGATGTGTGGCGATTACTGGCCGAATTAACCACTATACGGAGCCGTTGCAGACATTGAGATTGAAGAAGGAGCGGATAAATATGCCTATCGTCAAGGTTTGTTTGTTCTAGCCCAAGCAGGGGAAACTGTTTCAATTTTGAATAATCCCGATTTTGAGCCTAGAAATTGGTAATTAGGCGATCGCCCCATAAATCAACTATTTCCCCAAAAAAGCGATCGCCCCTTAACCGATTAAAAAAACGGGTAAAAAAAGCGATCGCCTGAAATGAACACTTAAGTTAAAAGTCCCCCAGAATTGGGGGATTTAGGGGGCAGATCACCCTATTAGTTTGATTGTTTTAGTTTTTTAGACTTATCCACCATCACATCAATCAACGGCGAGAGAATCAATTCCATCGAAAAACCCATCTTGCCCCCAGGCACAACCAAAGTCGTATGACGGGACATGAATGAACCATCAATCATACTCAGGAGATAGGGAAAATCAATGTCATAGTTTTCGCGGAAAACCCGATTAGTATGAATAATAACGAAACTCTCATCTAATAGGGGAATATCTCGCGCAATAAACGGATTAGACGTATCAACGGTAGGAACACGCTGAAAATTAATATGAGTGCGAGAAAATTGAGGCGCGATATGATTTACATAATCTGGCATCCGTCGCAGAATAGTATCCACGATCGCCTCTGCGCTATAGCCCCGTTCCGCATTATCTCGATAAATTTTTTGAATCCACTCCAAATTGACAATCGGAACCACCCCAACGAGGAGATCCACATACTGAGCGACATTCACCTTCTCCGTCACAATTCCACCGTGCAGACCCTCATAAAACAGCATATCCGTTGGATTTTCCAGATTTTCCCAGGGAGTAAATTCCCCCGACTGACAATTCGTTCCTAGCCGAGCGTTATGGTGGGCCGCTTCTTCTGCATTGTGTAGGTAATAACGCTTATTGCCTGTCCCTGTTTCTCCATACTCTTTGAAAAGATCTTCGAGCTTATCCAAAACATTGGCTTCAGGCCCGAAGTGACTCATATTTCTCCCTTCTGCCGCCGCCTTACTCATGGCTTCACGCATTTCAGCCCGATTATATTTATGGTAACTGTCTCCCTCGACGACGACGGGTTTAACCCCTTCTCTCGTAAAAATATGCTCAAACGAGCGTTTAACAGTGCTAGTGCCAGCCCCAGAAGAACCTGTCACTGCGATAATGGGATGTTTTTGAGACATGGGATCAATCCTAGATAGTTTAATAAAACGGATAATAATACGAATACCAATAGGCTACGCTTTAAGCAATATACCAGACTAAAGCTGACGCTTCTAAACCTTAACAATTGATCGCCCATTACCCCCATTTCAAGAGGGATTAACAATTATTAACAAAAAACTCCTGAAATGATTTGAAATTTTTGTAAGACTTTTTTTGAAGAAAATAAGTTTTATTGAAGCACCTCATTTTCTTTCATTACAATTAAAAATGGGAACCATCAGGCATAAACAGGAAGATTGACTTTTTCGCCAGGTTTGGGAGCAATAATGTCCGTCTTCAAATGATTATCAGTTAATAGTTTATGAAAAGTGTCGATACTACCGTCTTCTTTCACAATATTGGCGATAATCCCTTCGTAGGTTATCTGAGCGGCCGCTGACGTTGGTAAAATGATTTTCGGTTGCAACCATTGGCACAGTTCCAGACTTGTCTGCTGTCCTCTGAGAATGGGAGCGAAACCCAACAGACTTAATCCGACAATGGGGGCTAACACCACATCAACAGGGGCAAAGGATTTGATGGCAGGGGAATGATAGCCGTGAGGTTCATAATAGAGGCGATATCCCGTGCTTAAATCCGTGATTAGATAGGCATTTTCTATGGATTGCGGCCCGACAATAGATCCTGCAAAGGCACGAATCTCGACTTTATTATTTAAAACAAAACTTTCTTCAGGTTTAAGAGCTGTTACTTGCTGATAATTTAATCCTGTGGCAACTTTTGCAGCATTGACTGAACCAACGACGGGAATGGCATGATCTAATGCTTTTAAGGTGGGAGGGTGAGCGTGGTCTTCTAAACCCTGAGATAGCAAAATGAGAGAAATGTGCGCGGGTAAATTATAGGATTGAGTTTTTTCTCCCTTAAACAACCAGGGCATCTTACCGAAAACCAAAGAACCTTCTAGCCAAGGATCGAGAAGAATGGTTTCTCCCCCCACTTCGATTAGCCAGGAATTACTATCCAACCAGGTCAACTGCATAGACATTATAGAAAAATTTTCAAATGAATTCCTGTATTATAACTGCCAAAAATCTCTCTTGCTTTCCAACTAACCTCTAATTGTCAATTCGTTAATCTTATATATTTGCTCTGAAATTTTTTATTATCTAAAAATTCTAAATATCTAAATAATTGTTGGGGTTAGTCGTTAAGCGATCGCTAAAAAAATAAAAAATAACCAAAAAAGGCAAATTGCACTGTTGGTTACTTAAAAATTAGCTGGCGTTACAGATGGTATTAAGGACAAACACAAACACAGACAGGAAAACGAGCTGATTGTCAAGAGTCTCAGGCTTTGTGTATTCCTGGCCATACTCCAATGAAGCAACGCCAACGACTTATTTTTTATTCGACAGACACAGACTTTAAGGAACGACGCTTGAAAGCGACACCGAAGCCAGCCGCCGCAATAGCCCCCAAGAGGGTTAGAGGTTCAGGGACTGCAACTGTCCCAATATTATTACCATCGAAGATAACATTTATTTCGCCAGTGGGAACATCCATTGCGGTAACTACAAAAGACTGATAGCGGATTACACCGTTAGAAGAACTAATGTCAGATTTTGTTGTAAAGGTCGCAGTGGTGTCTGAATTAGAGATTCCACTGGCAATAATTTGAAAGACCGAGTCGGCATACAAGGTACCAGCACCATTGACGGGATCGGCGAAAGACAGGGATGAAATGTCTTCAAACCCGCTCACGACTAGGGATTGACCAGCTTTAATAACTTCGTTCGCTGCGGTAACAAACCCAAATTTATAATTGGTCTGACCGCCACCCGCATTGGTACTACCAAAGAAGGTAAAGGAATAAGCGTCTGCTTGCGTCCCAAGGCAGAGGACTCCCAAACTACTAAGGGCTAGTGCTGTGCAGAAAGTTTTTAAGTTCATGATAGCTCTTGATAGAGATTAGGGAAAATTTGAGAGGAATTCATAAAGAACACGACTCGGAATCATTGTATATTAAATTTTAAAATTTGGGTTAATCTAAGGTATTTTGACTTAGGGCGAAATTAGGCGTTCCTGAATGAGGGGATGAATTTGGTATCTTTCTCAAAACCCTTACTCTGCAAGGATGAGACAGAATTGGCAAAAATCGCTACAACTTTTATGGGCTAGATTTTGAACACATACATACCAAATGGGTTGTATCAAATGTTATTTGTATAACTTTGGCACAAGCAAATGAAAGGTTGTGCAATTTCTTTGGGAGAGTTACTTTCCATTGTTATAGAGCGTATTGCCCGTCATGGAGCCAGTCGAATTTTGGAATAGGATTCCATTCGCTGTTGAATTAGTGACTGAATTGCCTGTAACTGTCACATTACGAGAAAAATTGTCGATATATATCCCAAATCCGAATAAAGGATCAAAGTCGCTACGACAGCCATCGGTGTTTCCGAGGGTATCAACGATGGTGTTATTATTGATGGTCACGTTATAGACAGGAGTGCTGGCAAGGTTGTCTCGACCAAAGGTGCGTATTGCACCACAATCCCCTTTTGCAATACAGGCTTGACGAATAACATTGTTTTGAATGGTGTTGCTATGTCCAAAAACATCGATACCATTATGGGCGATACGAGTAAGCTGATTGTCTTTAATGAGGTTGGTGTTTGCGCTATCAGCGAGTCTATCCACTTTGACCCTTATTCCAGCACCATCCTCGGTGCAGATTCCTCCGCCAGCATTAAGTACGCAACCCATTCCAGCCGCCCCCAGATTTTGTATGATTCCAATATCTTGGATGATGTTGGCGGTAAAGTTTGAATTCCGCGATCGCAAGTTAATCCCCATACTATTGGCACGAGTGATAGTATTCCCACTAACCGTTAATCCGTAACCGCCACGCCAACCATCAGGACGGCCATCTCTCGCACTGTAAACCCAGGACTCTAGATTGATGCCTATTGTGTCCACGTCACTGATGTTATTATTTTGGATGGTCAGGTCATGGGGTTCGTAATTGGCAAAATTGGTCGGAGTCGCAATACCACTGCGAAACCAGCGTTGCACATTCAGATTGGCGATCGTGACGTAGGAAATTCCCTGTCCAGAAGCATCTACACCAAGAGTGATTCCCCCCCAGGAGCGATCGTCATTTTTGAAGACGACAGACCCCTCAACCTGCCCGTCAGTCGGTAGCCCACTATTGGAATATAAATAAACCTGACTGGTGGCTTTGTCGTAATACCACTCGCCATCGGTGTCCAGGGTAGCAAGATGATTATTGAGAAAATAGCCCCAGCCTGTACAGTTGCCACCCCAACAATCGTTAGTCGCTCCCAAAGAAAGCGTTTTACCCCAGTTGGCCGTCACCTGTCGATTAAGAATATACCAACGCATTCCACGAATGTGGGCCACTGCACCTCTCCAGTTAACTCCAGGCAGCTCATTATCGCTGATTTGAGAAGACGAAGGCATTCCATCAATGGTGGAATATCCACCGTCACCTGCATTTATATTCGGCCAGCGACCCAATGGCAGTCTGGCACTCCATTTAAAGAGTTGGTTGACACCATAATTAAATTTTCCCGCGTTTGTCCCAGTTGTCAAATTAGCAACGTAGATTTTGCCGCTATAAATACTCCAACCAGAGATCGGCTGGGAGCCAGAAATAATGGGTTTGTTGGTGCAGTTTGCGGGGTAAGAACTAAAGCTGATTGGCTTCCCAGATGTGCCAGATTTAGCGATCGTCAGCATAGAACCACGCCAGGTATCGCCGCACTTAAACAGGACATTATCTCCCGCTTGTAAATTCAAGGCATTAACCTTTGGAATCGTTTTTAAGGGGGATGCTTGGGAAGTGCCGATATTATTATCATTTCCTGTTGAGGAGGAAACATAATAGGTGGCGGCATTCGCCTTAAAAGCAGGAAGGCAACCTAAGAAAAGACTTGTTACACACAAACAAAGGATTTCAGAAAAGCGAAGGCGTTGTGTCATCATGGTGAACCTCTCAAATTAATCCTGCTCGACTTCTTTATACCCGTAAAATCAAGAAATATAAAGTATAAGAGCTTACAAAGGCTAATTTTGTATAAAAATCAGTTTAAAACGCCAGAAATATAGGATTATGCCAAAAAATAATCCTAACTGAACATAAGTACAGAAGAATAAGGCCTCGGTTCACAAGCTCCCCGATCGCCAACATCGTGATTTAATTCAACTATATTCACGCGATGTACAATCAAATCCCAATCTTTGCTGTACGAGAGTTTCAAGTATCGATAAGATTAGGAAAAAGCGCGAAACAGTGATTTATGTCTTTGCAATTTGCACCGTTTTTTTTGTTGATTTTATTTTGCAAACAGCAAGCAGGGAATTATTGGCGAGAAAATGGTCTAATCCCAATAACTGTCAAACTAGGGACTATAAGAATAAAGACAATATAAAGATAATAAATTTTCCATTTTTATGTCATCCGCAGATTCCCTGTTTGAGTGTATTATTCCCCGCCAACAAGTTGCGCATATTTACGTAGAATTTCTCTTTTAACCTCAAGATTATTATTATCGATGTTTCTACTCATTTCCATAATTGGAAAAGGAACGTGGATTCTCCTAAAATCGCGATCGCTGTTCAAAGGCGACATAATTTGGTTTAGTTAAGATCGAGTGAATCATTGAGGACTGGGTAATGAATCATTGGTTATTTCAAGGAAATCCCAAATATTATCGAATTCAAGAGGCAATACAAGCTTTTGAGACCATGCCCTGGTTAGTGACCCGTTATGCCA
>JBEIFD010000240.1:0-6183 GCA_040382535.1 Merismopediaceae cyanobacterium | reverse complement strand
GACGACCTGCGATCGCAAAGATACCGTTAACGAGAAAATTCATCGCATCAGGAACACCCTTAAAACCGCCTTCATCGTAAATATCCGACATTTCAAAAAAGACGGGAGCCATCACTTCCCAAAATAATCCTAAATTAGAGTAATAGGACATCATTCTCACTTGCTCTAAAAACATTTCGGGAAAGAGTTTATAGAGAGCCAACATGGGAGGATTCTTTTTGAAATAGGCTTTAATTGCTTTGTCTGCATTGGCTTTGTACTCCTCACTATCCAGGTAGGCATCAAATTTTCCCATACCCATATCCCGACCATGCCATAACATCGCTTGCATACAGGCTTCGGCAAATTCCATGTTGATGCGATCGTGCCAAAGATGATGAAACAATTTCGGCATTTTTCGGGTTTTCCCTTTTTCCATAAATTCCAATAATTCAGGATGGGCTGTCCCTCTACCCCGCCAAATTCTGAGATCGGCGTTATCCCCTGCATAGTGATTTTCTAGGTCTAAATATTCCTGGGACAAAAAGTATTTAAAAAAAGGCAAAGGTTCAAGAAAAACTCGTTCGGCAATATACAATAAATCTCGCCAATAAAAATCCATTGGGACGGCGTAGGCTTTATAAATACCGATGATTTGCATCAAGTTTTCGGGCGTGTCAGGTAACATAGAACCACCCGCTTCGAGACGATGAATAATATCTGCAAATTTATGGGTTGAAGGAGGCAATTGGCTGCGAATTAGGGTTGTAGTCATGGTGATAAGAAATAAATTAAAGAATTTTATTAACTCAAAAAACTAAAAATAACTGAATTTGAGCGAAACGTGATTATTTTTCCTCCTATTCTAAATCCCCCGATGATGAGGGATTTTAAGGTTGGGGAAATCGAGAGGTTAATCGGAGCTTAAATTATGTAACCAGTTCTTTTTTTAGCTCGGAGTTTGCGTCAGGAGTATCTGTGTTGCCAAAGGCAATTCTGAGGAAAGGCGGGGCCAGAAAGGTCGTTAAAATAACCATGATAATGATGGATACCTCTAGAGGCTTACTGAGAATGCCACTGGCTGAACCAATTCCCGCAAAGACTAATCCAACTTCTCCCCTGGGAATCATGCCCACTCCGATCGCGGCTCGATTGATACCAGGTTGACCGAAGACTGTCCATCCAGTGACTAATTTTCCAGCGATCGCGACTAATACCAAAAAGACTGCAATGAGCAATCCTGCACGATTTTCAGGAACCATTGGATTTAATACCCCTAAATCGGCTCTTGCACCCACTGTTACGAAGAAAATAGGAACCAAAATATCGGCAACGGGTTTAATTAATTCATCCAACTCTTGACGGGCATCGGTTTCATCCAAAACTAGACCCGCCGCAAAAGCCCCTAGAATAGCTTCAAGATGAATGGCATTACCAATAAAAGCCATAATGAAGGCAAAGATAAAAGCAGGAATAATAATATTGCCGCGTGTTTCCAATTTTTCCACTACTGCTACAAAGGTCTTATTAAAAATGCCCCCTAAGACAATAGCACCAATTAAAAAAGCCGTTGCCCCTACAATCAAATACAGCACATTCACTGCATCAATTTCCCCCGTTTTCGCCAAACTCGCTACCACTGCAAGAACGATAATGCCCAAGACATCATCAATTACCGCAGCACCGACAATAATCTGACCCTCTTTGGATTTGAGTTGTCCCAGTTCTGATAACACTTTAGAGGTAATGCCGATACTGGTAGCAGTTAAGGCCGCCCCCGCAAAGATCGCAGGAATGGCCGCAACATGAAAGATGGTCATTAGACCAAGGGTTCCCGCCCCGAACGGGACTGCAACACCAACGCAAGCCACGACCACCGCTTGAACACCGACTTCTTTGAGTTGACGTAGATCCGATTCTAAGCCAATCTCAAACAGCAGAACAATCACTCCAATTTCTGCTAAGACCGAAATCACTTCACTTTGGGATGCAAAGATGGTACTAACCGACTCAGGAGAAAGACCATTGAGAAACTGTAAGACGGTCATTAAGAGAGAATCGGAAGCCTCTAAACCTCCTTCGGGGAAAATAATCAGATGCAACGCCGAAACACCGACTAGAACCCCTGCAACCAGTTCGCCTAAAACAGGAGGGAAATCAAAACGTTTAGCGACTTCTGCTCCTAGTTTACTGGCTAGGTAAATGACGATCAGACTCAACAGAACACCACTGAGAATAAGGGGGCCATTTTCTGCTTCAGTAGTTGCCAGCAAAGGGGGCGGAGAAAACGAATCAGTTAGAAGATTACTTAAAAAAGTCATAGTCCATCTGGAAATGGTGAAATAATTTGGATCAGAAAAACAGGTTAGACAGAGGGGTTGGACATTGGTTTGTTGTTAACAAGATCAACGGCATGACGAAGGGCTTCGGTGCGATCGGTCAGGATAGGTTCCGTCGTGGTGAAAGCAAAAAGACCTAATTTCTGTAAACGGGTTTGGATTTTTTTCACTGGCTCCTATCAGCAGCCTTCTGGCCCACAGAAACTGTGTCCGTACAGAACCTCTGCGCTACAGAGATAGACAATACCTGCATAGTCGTTGAAATACTTGATTGCGACCCGATCCGCAATTTCCTGAGCCATCTCGCGAGTTTCGGTAATTATCTCAAACTTTACATTTGCCTCAATGTCGGAAGTATTAGGTTGGCCCGAGGAGCGCACATTACGACTCCCTTTACCACCAGTATTCATCACCGTATATCCTTTCGCCCCACACTCTTCGATGATTTTGGCAACTTTTTTGAGTAGAATCTTTTCGGTGACAATAACGAGCTTGTTGGCTGGTTTAGCCATATGGATTATCTCCTTAAAATATGTACATTAATGTTTTAGGTCTGCTAGATCAAGAGATCACAAACAGACCAAGACTCATCTGGGATTATCGGCCTCCGATCGCCTGGGCAAGCCCAATAAAGAACGGAATACACACGCCGATCGCCACTGGCGTACCGATGGCGGTAGAGGCCCCGATATAGGCGGAGGGATTAGCTGACGGGATACCCGCTCGCAATGTAGGCGGCCCTGAGATGTCAGAGCTAGAAGAAGCAATAACGGCCAAAATCACAACACCGCCCAGACTGAATCCCGTGGTGTAGTGAGCAATCATGCCGAGACCGAAGGCGATCAGTCCATGAATAAACGGTGCTATCACGCTATACACAACGTACCACTGGGCTACCTTGCGCAGTTCCCCAATCCGAGACCAAGCCTCCATCCCCATGACTAGCATCAAAATGGAAAGCAAGCCGCGAAAGAGGGGATCGTAGAAGCTTTTATAGACACTTTCTGGCTGGGTGAATATGCCAAGAGCAAGACCTAACAGCATTGCCGATAGAGCTGGCCCCCGAAGGCTTTCCTCAATGATTGGCCATATCTTGACCCGATTATCTTCAGGGTCTTGTTGCTGGCTGAGATACTCCTGCCGACTGCTGGGATAATCCTCTGCCACAACAGACTGGGACTCCTGTATATTAGCGTTAGCGGCCTCACGAAGCTTTCTCTTGTTGAGATAAATGTTAGCCACGACAATGGCAGTTACGAGCGCGGGAATATCCATAAAGGGATAGAGTGCGCCAGCCCAAGCTTCATAGGGAATTTTTTGTTCTTCCAGTACCGTCAGACCAGCGGCCATCGTGGAGCCACTCACCGCTCCAAACAATCCCCCTGTGGCGATCGCATCCACAGTTTTGACCTTCGGCAGATTCGCTAATGTATAGCGTGCGATGAAGACAACCAAAATCCCTACTACGATAGCAAAGATCATGGGTAACACCATGTCTAGCAGATTGGAGTTGCGGATTGCAATTCCACCAGTCAGACCGATTTTAGTGAGCAGCATGAAGACGATAATGGTACAAATTGACTCTGGAATTACCAATTCGCTACCCAGGGCAGCAATGATCATCCCCCCAATCAAAAAGGCAAGCGTTGGGGACTGTAACTGTTGAATGAAGTCCGTGACAAACAAGGAAAAAAAATCCACGAATACCTCCTGTTATATTCTTTAAGAAGAAGAATTAAATACAAAAAACTAAATAAGCTTTAAAGAGTTAAAAAGTTAAAGAGTTAAAGAGTTAAAGAGTTAAAGCAAGTAAGAATAAATATCTTCAGCATTCACCGTTAGCTCCTCCTAATAGCTCAACCCGCAAGTTTGAACCGCATTTTGTTTGCTGTCAACACAAGTACTTTAGTAATAGTAGAAATAAAGAACCTATGTTTTTATAATTTAGTTTCGACAATGATACCACAATCAATGATTGATATTTTTAAATAAACTATTGAAAAGATGTATGGATAACATAAAAAAAATTAAGGGTTTGAGGGTCGCTGACAACTATTGGGTATCAATCCGCAGCTCTGCCAATCGTTGGGAATACTCCCAAGACTTTAACTTCCCTAATCCTTTACAATTTTACCGCGAAGGATCTTAAGTCTTGGCTTACCAAGCTTTCACAAAAAGCGTTTTAGAGCCGATCGGCAATTTGTTGAACTTCTTGAACCCCAGGGAATTGAGCGATAAAATTATTCGTTGTTGGTTCAATCCATTTGACTAAAAAATTGGGCTGAATTCCTAAAAATAAAATGATTGCCGTTAATACTAAAGCGGGGATCGTTTCTGATGCTAAAACTTTGGGATAGTAGGCCAAATCGTTATTCAATTTCCCGAAGCAAGTACGGTTTAATAAAATAACAAAATAAACGGCGGTTAATCCTGACGCTAAAATACAAAGCAGAGTGGGAATGGGAAAAATGGTAAAGCTTCCCTGGAAGACGATAAATTCAGCCGCAAATCCCACCAAACCAGGAATACCCGCACTCGCCATGCCTGCGGTAATCAGTAAAGCACTGACTAAAGGCAGTCCCCGAATCGGGTTCATTAAACCATTGAGAATATCTAGATCACGAGTTCCTGCTTTGCGCTCGACAATGCCCACTAAATGGAAAAGTAGAGCTAAAATTAAGCCGTGACTAACCATCTGAGCAACGGCTCCCAATACACTCAGTTCGGTTCCTGCTGCTGCGGCGACGAGAATATAGCCCATGTGACCGATGGAACTGTAGGCGACCATACGCTTAATATCCCGTTGCGCGATCGCGGCCAAAGCTCCGTACATGACCGTAATCGTGCCGATAATGGCGAGACTGGGGGCAATCATTGTCCAAGCTTCAGGAAAAAGCTGTAAACCGAAACGAATCAAACCATAGGTTCCTAATTTGGCTAAGATTCCACCTAATAAAATCGCTGTTGCAGGAGTCGCTTCTGTGTAGGCATCGGGCAACCAGGTATGGAGAGGAACCAAGGGAATTTTAATGCCAAACCCAACCACAATTAAGCCTAATAAAATTAATTGGGTATTAGGATCAAGGCTTTGGGTTGCTAAAGGATTGTAATCAAAACTAGTGGTATTACTTGTAAAGCCAATGCCTAAAAATGCGGCTAGAACTAAT
This sequence comes from Merismopediaceae cyanobacterium, assembly GCA_040382535.1. Taxonomy (GTDB): domain Bacteria; phylum Cyanobacteriota; class Cyanobacteriia; order Cyanobacteriales; family Microcystaceae; genus Snowella. The sequence continues at coordinate 698 of JBEIFD010000240.1, read as the reverse complement.
AGCCCTGACATGGCGGTATAGAGCAAAAATTTAATAGAAGCGTAACCCCTCTTTTCTCCGCCCCAAATGGCAATCATTAAATAGAAAGGAATTAATTCTAGTTCATAAAAAATGATAAACAGTAATAGATTTTCTGCCATTAATGCCCCAGAAATTCCTGCGTTAATGAACAAGATCAGGGCATAGTACAAGCGCGATCTATCCAAATTAGGGCCAATACTATAGATGGCAATTCCTGTTAATAAACAATTGAGAATAATTAAGGGTAGAGATAAGCCATCAATCCCTAAACTATAACTTAATCCTAATTGGGAAATCCAAGGCAAATATTCTTCAAACTGAAATTGTGGATTGCCTAAATCAAATTGGGAAAGTAACCAGAGTGACCATCCCAGGGTAATGACTGCAAAAAATTCAGTGATTTGTCGGAGTTTCTGAGCTTCTAGTTTTGCAGGGAAAAAGCCAATAATCGCCGCTCCCAGAATTGGTAAAATTAATAAGTTACTAAGCATATTTTTTCAAAAGTTAGTTGAATAAAAAAGTGAGGAGTAAAATGATTAGAGAAATCCACTAAACAAGGGAAATTTTACCTGTATCAAGATCGTAATAAGATCCAACAATTTTAAGTTTTCCCTTAGCAATTAAATCACTCAGAACAGGAGATTTTTTAAGAACTTCAACCTGATGAGCAATATTGG
>JBEIFD010000239.1:0-6185 GCA_040382535.1 Merismopediaceae cyanobacterium | reverse complement strand
CTGCTAACAAGTAAGCTATAACTCCACCCATACTAATTATCCCTTGCATCTTTTTTGCCTCCTGTTTTCAATTTTGTTCTCCTTTCCCATTATCCTTTTTTCTACAACCCTTACCTAACGCTAAATTTAGAATTGCTGTAACTTTTCGATCTGGCTCTCATCGAGAAAAGAAGCGTACCAATCCCCAATTTTCTGAATTTTGCTTCCCTGGGAGGCTTGACGGTTCTGTGCCGCTTCCTCCATCAGGACTTTAGCATTAGCATTCACTTGATCCCTTAGCACCGAAAACATCGTTACACTAGAACGATCTGGGGGGATTTGGGTTTGTTTTACCCAGTTACCATTAACGTAGCCGAAGAAATCATCACCAGGTTTGATATTGCGATCCATTCCCGTCGCCTCAAATCCCCAGGTTCCCAGCACGGGCTTGACTGGTTTTTCCTGGGCCATCAGTGCAACGGGCTTAGGAAAGGAGATCAGGGATGACAACAAAAAAGCTGAGAACATCAGCACCATAAAGACTATTTGCGATCGCTTCATCGAAAACTCCTCACTGCTTAGAAAAGTGTTTGCTTAGAAATTAATGGACTTTGGGAAATCGGCGATCGCTCAACGTTCATGCAAAAAGCAGGTTTACTCCACCACAAAGAGCGGCTTGATCTGGGTAAGACAACTACTGTTGGGCGCTTGCTTTGGGTTAGCCAGAAAGTTAGCGGCAATTTGAGTCACACAGGCTTCCGCAGGCATACCTCGCGGCGCAAATAACGACCCATGCCCAAGACCAGGGAAGGTGTAAACATAGGCGGTTTTTAAGTTCCTGGCCACGGCTTCCCCGTAAGGCTGGGGCGTGACCGGGTCGTAAGTGCCATTCAACACCAGGGTGGGAATCTCAGGATTTTCGTAGATAAAGGGCGGTTTCAGATCGGGCTGGAGAACGTCACACACCTTCGTCACCGCTTCGGCTTCGCGGATGCCCAAGGGGATGAGTTGCGGATAGGGCAGTGGCAGCACCTGGGTGGGCGCAACTTGCACCGATTTTGCCCTGGCACAGAGGACGGTGTGATACATTTCTTTTGCGCTGTCATTCCTACTTTCCAGATCCCCTGCAAGGCTTTCTGCAATCCAACCAAAGTTGCCCTGGCTCGCGGCCTGGATGAACTTGGGTAAAGAACTACCACGGGCTGTGTTATCGGAATAGGGTCGGAGTAAATAAGGTACGATGCCAGTCATAAAAGCATTGCCATCAAGTTGGGTAACGAATGTTTTTTTGCTGGAGGGAATGGTCAGGGTTAGGGGAATCGGTTTCTGGTTGAGTTGATCGACGATCGCTAGAAATTTTTGCTCCAGGTTGGGATAGGCTGAGCTGCATTGTTGATCTTGGGCGCAGGCGTGAAACACATTCCGCAGGGCATAGCTGAACGTGTGACTCGATGCCAGATTAAAATCAATATCCGGTCTGACCACGCCATCCAGGATCACGCTACGCAGTTTCGCCTGGTGCTTGTCCGCCTGAGCGATGACATATTGCCCCAACAACGTGCCGTAGGAAACGCCATAGTAGTTAAATTGCGGGTAGCCCAACGTCTCTGCCACAAAGTAAACATCAGCCGCATTTTCGCGGGTATTGAAGTCATTGGGGTTAATCCCCTGCTGCTTGAAGCGATCGTTACACACCTTGAACCAGCCTGGATCGGTGTAATTTTGCTTCCCTTGTGCCACAGCAATCTTGTGAGCATCAAGCTCTGGACAGGATAGGAAAGGCTTGGAATACCTTGTCCCCCGCTCCTCTACGAAGATCAAATCGCGGCTCTTTAACAAGGCGGGTAGTGCGGGCAATGTCGGCAATGCCCAATCGACAATAACGCCGATGGTTGAGTCACCCGGACCACCCTGTTCAACAAAGAGGGGATCGGCAGCAGGGGCTTTGCTGGTGCTACGGGTACGCACGACAGCAAGTTGGATGCTACGTCCCTGGGGTTGGGCGTGCTGTTCGGGGACGGTGACATAACCACAATCCGACTGAGCGGCAATGGCGGCAGGCACGTCAAAGGTTTTGCAGTCAACGGTTTGCCACGCCGCACCAAACTTGGCACGATCTGGGGTCGATCCATTTACCACACTGCCGCTAGTAAAAACCGCAAAGGTGAGGAGGGTTAATGGGAAAAAATGAGTCAGCCGTAAGTTCATAAGAAATTGTCCTTAATATTTAATCCAAAAACTTGTTTGCTCAAAAATTGACAGGCTTAGGTAGATCCGCGATCGCCTGCTCTGGTACTTGCTTGATCTGTAACCACAGCACAATGCCGATAATGATTTCAATAGGAGTATTGAGCAATCCGATCGTACTCACAGAGAGGTGAACCTGTTCCCCCACCAATGGGGAGACAAACAACACAAAGTCCCACAGCCAGTGGACGATAATCAATGGCACGATGTTATTGAGTTTGAGCATTAGAGGCGCAAAGAGAAAACCCCACAGAAACGTCAACACCAGTTGCATCGGAACAGCCAGTAAAGGAACACCTCCGAACACATTGACAGCATGGAGCAGTGCAAAGGAGATCGCGCTCACCAGCATGGCCCAACGCACTCGGCTTGTCGTTAAAAAAGCGTGTAATACAATACCGCGATAAATGATTTCTTCCCCCAGCCCCACTAACAGAGTGGTGAAGCCAGCCACAGCAAATAACTTCCACTGGGCGGTACTGAGTGAGGTCTTGCTCAACCCCGTTAAACAAAACACCCACATTGCAATTAACACGATTATCGTGGGCAGAAACCAGAGCAGTTGCTTCCGATCTAGGGGACGAAAGCCGATCGCCTGCCAGCCAAAATAACGAATCACCCAGAAAACATTGATAGCATTAAGGATAATGAGGATGAACCAGAACAAATTCATCATTTCTGGTTGGCCGTAGGTAATGCCCAGGAAGGTTTTCAGGTAGAACATCCCGATACCCATGATTGCCGTATAGAGGACTGCGGCGGCGATCGCGATCTTCGGCTTTGAGAATGACGTTAAATTCATGATGGTTGCTTTGGGTTGAATTTGACTCCTACTTCGATGCGGTTGGTAGCACAAACTTCGGCTTCAACACCTCCCGACAATCGGCACTCGGTAACAATGTGGGATCACAAACTCGGCTCCCATCCTTTACCCATTAGGAAAACTGCCATACCCTAGTTTTTACCGCAACTTGTCAGAAATGCTTGCCAACCCAATTGTCCACCCATGCTATCTGTCGGAATTTTCGCACTATTGGTTGAATGATGCGTCATTTTTCCAGAGCCATTAACCAGATGAGTAGCGACGAGAGTAACCGTTTTTGGCGGTTTTTGGGTATTACGACAGGAAACTAAAACTCGATAGGTACGATATTCCCAACCTTTCTGGCCTTCGGGCAAGGGGGAAACGACATTTAGAACTGCTCCTTCCTCGGATGCGGTTTCAACTTTTACGCAATGTTTCTGACCATCGTGGGTAAAGGTTTTTCCGCAGTTTTTGGGCAGGGCTTGGGCGATTGGGGGGAAGGCGGCTAAAGCGGCGATCGCAGTGACAGAAAGTAGGAGAAAAGTCCTTGTTTTCACAGTTTTAAAAGTGTTTATTAGTTGTTTTATTCAAATTATAAGAAGAATACGGTACAGAATTTGTTTCTATTTGGGCGGATAGACGGCGATCGCCGATTAATTGATAGTTGATAATGAATAGTTGATAGTTTACATTGGAAACGCGATCGCATTGTTACGAAGTAAAAAGAATGTCTTGAAAATATAACCGATATAAATCATTACGAATAGTGACTTTATTTTCCCTGAATACAACTAAACCTAAAGCTTCCAATTTATAAGCTAAAACGGATTCTAGTCTGATTGGATTTTCTTGGGAAATAACTTTTTTAAAAGCATCTCTTAATTCGGGATATTGTTCAAGGGTTAATAGTTTTTGTCGCAAATGATCACGATAAATTCCCTCTTCTGTTGGAGCCTCTTCTAATAATTGCCCTAAACTCAGATTTTGATCACAAATAGCTTTTAATGCCGTTTGAATTAAATATGGATGTCCTTTTATCATATTCGTAAGTTCATTGAACTGAGACATTTCTAAATTAATGCCATACGCCCGCACTAAACTCTCAACTTGCTCACGATCAAACTCTGGTAATTTAATTGCATAGCCAACGCCAATCAAGGGGGAAGTGTTAATGGATTGAAGCATATACATTTCTGTAGATAAACTAATAACTAATCTTAACTTTTTCCATTGATTACTACTTAAACTGTCGTAATGACGTTTTTCGTGCCAAGAGCGCAATAAGGATAAAAAATCTTGAGCAATATCAGGATAATCAAAAATTCTATTAAACTCGTCTAAGCACAAAATTAAAGGTGTTTGTATTTCATTTAAAATGTATTCTTCTAAGTAGTCAAAGCATCTCATCGTAATCGGCATAAATTTATTATCCCAATATTCATCCATCTTATTTGGTAAATCTAGAGAATTAGTAATGCTCAAACAAAACCATTTTAAAAAGGTTTCTAGATTGTTAAAAATGCTTCTATCTAGCAACTGAAAATCAATCAATACGGTCACATAGTTTTGTTTTTTAGCATAATCTAAGATTTTGTGCAGAAGGGCAGTTTTTCCCATTTGATGAGGGGCGTTAATACGAAGTAAACAACCGTCTTTTGAAATTTCTTCATAACATCTCTTTTCTATCGGAGGACGTTCTATGTAATATGTTGAGTAAGGTTCAATTCTTGCTAATGTTGTCTCAATCCATTCCAAATTAAAAATTTCAGCGTAAATTCTATTGGCAACTTTAAGTTTATCATTTTTTATGATTAAAATTCCTGCTAAATTCGTCAATGTCAATAGTTCAATAACTTTATCAATTGTCCCACTATATTCTTCTTGCAATAAAATCGTGCGATATACTCTTAATAATTCGTTTAATGTTTTTTCATTAACTAAAATTATATCTTCTATGGTTGTGAAGTGCAAAAGATTGTCTTGCCTTTTCCAGTTATGAATTACTCGATTTCTTACTAATTCCTGCAACCAGAGCTTTTCATTTCCTTCTGGCACATAATCTTCTGATTCTTGAATCAAGTAACATATTTTTTGAGTTAAAAAAGGCTGTCCTCCTGTCCACCATAAAACTTCTCTTAGTAATTTTTCAGGATGGTTTGTTTTTCCCCTTAATCCTTGTGCTAAAGGTAGAGCTTCTTTATAAGAAAAGTATTCTAGATGTATTGCTGTATCAATACTAAAAGGAGCAGTATATCTACTCTGAACCAAGCCAGAATACCAAACAACACCTTCTAATATAAAAATCAATCGATGGTAATCATGTTTAAAGGGTATTGAGTGGTGTAATCCTCTTAATAAAGAAAAGAACTCTTTGCTAAAATCAAACCCCAAAATATAATCTACTTCATGCATAAAAATGACGATTGACTCTGAAATTTCTCTTAGTAAAATATCCTCAATAAATTTGGTAAATATTTGTGGGGGCGATAAATCTTTTTGACTTTGCAACCAATTTCTCAAATTAAAGTGTTCTCTTAGTTTAAACGAATGTGTCAGTCTATTTATTAAAGAATAATACCATTGTTGCATATTATCTGCAATTCCAATTGTTGTAAAATCCAAGTGACCACAAGCAAAATTTTCGTTTCGTAAACGTTTTGTGACTTGAACTATTAGGCTCGTTTTTCCTGTTTGTCTGGGAGCCGAGACAAGACAGAACTCTCCTGCTTTTATTGCCTTATAAAGTTGATCATCGGCTTTACGTTTAATATAAGTAGGTGAATCTTCTGGTAAACTCCCTCCTACTTGATATTTAATATTAGGAATGGTCTCTAGATTTTCCTGAATATTTTTTTGTTTGTCACTTTCTAGCTCGTCAGCAACTTTTTCATATTCTCCTCCTAAACTTCTCAAAATTTGAGCCGTAACCGTCGCAAAATACTCAAAATTACTTGCATTTTCCTGAGCCGCGATCGCCTGGGGATTTCTTAAAACCGCCGCAAAATCCTGTAACGATAACCCTACCCTTTTCGCTACATATTTCGATACCTCATCTATCACATTTAACGTAATCGTTCAGAGGGACAAAATCTGATAATCTAAAAGTCATGGAAGAAAAACACCTACTAGAGACAGGCGAAATTGACGAAAATGG
>JBEIFD010000238.1:0-6193 GCA_040382535.1 Merismopediaceae cyanobacterium | reverse complement strand
GATCGCGGTTAATAATCCCGAACTGTTACCTGATACGGTTACGCCCATTGTGGATTTGGCGAATTTTTTACCCCAACCCCAGGAAGACGCGCTTATTCAAGATATCAATACCTTTGAGGCAGAAACAGGCTGGAAGTTACGAATTTTAACTCAATATGACCGTAGCCCAGGCAGGGCCGTGATTAAATTTTGGGGATTGGATGACAAAAGTATTTTATTAGTGGCGGATGCTAGGGGCGGAAATATTTTAGCCTTTAGTATTGGCGATGCGGTTTATGAATTGATGCCGCGCACTTTTTGGATTGAACTTCAGGCAAGATTTGGTAATATTTATTACGTCCGTGAAAATGGTGAAAATCGGGCAATTACTCAAGCCTTAGAAACCGTGAAAGGTTGTTTAGTTAAAGAAAATGGTTGTCTGGTGGTTCCAGGCTTACCCAATGAACAATGGATTTTTACCCTCGTCACCTCAATGTTGGGAGGAGTGATTGTCGGTTTTGCAGGAATTCCCCGTAAAGAGGGACAGATTTTTGCTTGGCAATGGGTTTTGCTTTTGTCACCTCTCTGGGGAATTTTAGTGATTTCCTTTGGTATTGGCCCTGTTGTGACTCGTACCAGTGATTGGTTACCCCTTTTACGCAATGTATTGGGATTTGCGATCGGAGCGTTAGTTGCCTATCTTTCCCCCCTGATTAACCAGAACAGTTTATCGAAGAGTTAGAAACCCAATGTTTTTAGGGCGATCGCAATAGTTGATCCACATTTTCATAAAGGGTTTCAATATTACAAGCAAAATTAATACTGCTCAATGCGATCGCTTCTCCAGAACCATAACTACTGGGAATCCAAAGATTTTCTGATTTCCGTTGAAATTTCTCGACTAAAATTTGTTTCTGATGAACGAGAACATATTCTTCTAGTGATGAAACTGTTTGATAATCTGCAAATTTATCGCCTCGGTCGAAAGCTTCGGTGGAGTCTGAGAGAACTTCAATAATCAATTTGGGATGGAGAATAAAATCTTCCTGATTGTTGCGATCGCGATCGTCACAAGTAATCGCCAGATCGGGATAATAAAAACAATTCAGATCGGGTAAACGAACCTTCATGTCATTGGCATAGGAAATACAACCCGAACCCCGTAAATGATTAACGATTAGAGCAGAAAGATTGCCTGTGATAATGACATGGATTTTGCTCGCTGCAGCCATTGCAACCATTTGTCCCTGAAGATATTCATGCTTAATGGGACTAATCTGCTCAATTTCTAAATATTCTTGGGGCGTAAAATAAGCGTGACTTCTGCTGACAGTCATCCTCCAAGCTCCTCACTGGTAAATTTAAACCTGGGCAAAAAGTTGTTCATCAGAAACGGCAGGAGCATCGGCTTTGCAAACAATTTCAACAATTTTATTGCGAGAGGCGGCTTGAAAGAGAGATTCTACGCAAATATGCGCGACTTTTTGGCGGGGAATACTGCCTTCAAACAGGGTATCTGCGGATGACATGACAATGGGATAGGTATTATCTTCATTCTTAAGTCCCCCTGGTCGCACGATAGTATAGGTTAAACCGCTTTCCTTGAGATAATTTTCGGCTTGCTGTTTCCAGAATAAAATCAACCAAAAAAGATTGAGGGGATGGAAAAACTGAGAAACACAAAGGGAGGTTACTAAGACAAATTGCTTAATGCCGCTAGATTTAGCGATATCTACCAGGTTTTTAGTGCCAAAATAATCGACCTGCAAAGGGCCAGTAAAATCTAAACTCGGTTTTGCTCCCGTTGCACAGATCAAAGCCGTACAACCCGCGATCGCGTTTTTGAGGGTGTCGGGCTTGAGGACATCGCCTAACACTAATTCCACTTCAGGCGGAAAAAGGTTTTTGGCGAGATCTAAATCACGGACTAATGCCTTAACGGGAATCTGGCGATCGACCAATGCTTGCACAATCCATCGTCCCGTTCCGCCCGTTGCCCCAGCGACTAATACTTTCATCTTGCTACCTTAGACACAGAATTTGATTTAGGTTTTTGTTTATCTTAACTTTCTTGATTATCTTACTATTGTATTAAGTTTTGTAAAATTTGGGGACTGAGATAATTCTCTAAAAAAGCGGGGGAACACTCAAACCATCCCGCTCGACTCGACCAAAGACACGCAACTCCATAGGAAAACGATTATGCAGAGCCAAATAATTTCTTCTCAAAAGATTGAGTTCGACAGCGATCGCGCCCTAAACGATCAGGTCTTAGACGGAGCAGACGCAAAGGCGATTCATTTCCAGACCCATTTTGAAGGTTCTATGGAAATGTATAGCGATGGGGACACTGTTGCGGACTATCTCCAGTCCCATGAAGGCTGGTTTTGTCGTTGCGCTCAACCCATGAAAGTGGAACCCTACACCGAAAATGGTTATATTTTGACGGTGGGTCGTTTTGGAGCCTTGGGATTTGATGTGGAACCCAAAATTGCCGTTGTGTTGGAACCGCCCCAGGATGGACAATATTTTATGCACACCATCCCCCTACCCGATCCCACTTTTTTGGGGTATGAAGTGGACTATCAAGCCGTGATGACCTTGACCGAAGTTTCGCGAGATCAAGCAGGAGAAGGACTAGAAAAAGTTTATCGCAAGCAAGGAATAGATGAATTACCAGAAAATATAACAAAGGTTCAGTGGCAATTAAACATGGATGTAGCGGTCTTCTTCCCTAAATACATCCATAAATTACCCCAGGCTCTCATCCGTAAAACAGGCGATCGCCTGCTCGCAGAAATTATTCGCCAGGTGTCTCCGCGCCTAACACTTAAAGTCCAACAGGATTTTCATGAAGGAATGAAGTTACCCTTACCGCCAAAATCGAGCCGTCATTTCCAACGAGTCCGCGCAAACGATGCTCCCGACGAATCAGAAGATTAAGGCACATCCGTTACTATCACGAATCTTTTACTTTTAATTTGTAAAGCTGATTAATGGTTTTCTTATTCATTGTAAAATCATGAGATATAAGCTTGTATTCGATATTGATAATGATCGCACTTTATAAAGTATTAATTAGTAACTTCTAATTTGATAGAAAAATTTTAATTTTTTGGTGCGATCGCTTTTTGTCTGCTTATTCCTTGCCTAGCTTTGTAATAAAACTTTGCAAAACACAATCATTTGTTACAAAAGATAAAAGTTGAAAAGAAAAAAGACAATATCAACTCATTTGGCTAAACACTGATATTATTGATCAACGAGAAAGGGTTCAACCTTAAGTTATTTTGGTTAAACAAAATTCAATTGGACAGTGTAGCTTTAATAACCATTGATTCAGCGTTCTATCTCGATTTTTTCAACTATTTCAGACTTAAAAATTATGCCTAAACCCCTTCTTCCCCAGAATGATCCGAATTCGTCCCAACGCAATAATGGCTTAAGTCACCAGCAAAAAGCCTATGAGTACGACCACGCCGCCCTTCCTCCCGTTGTTCTCTTGAAAGATGTTCCTGCCGTAGAAAATTTTTCAGCACAATACATTGCGGAGCGGGTCTTAGCGACAGCAGAACTCCTTCCCAATAGCCTGGCTGCTAATGCAAAATCCTTCTTAGATCCCCTTGATGAACTTCAGGATTACGAAGATTTTTTCTTATTGTTACCGTTACCGAAGGTAGCCAAAGTTTATCAGTCTAATGAGTCTTTTGCTGAACAACGGCTTTCTGGGGCAAATCCCCTCGTTATTCGTATCCTCAAAGCAGATGATCCCAGAGCAAAAATATTAGAGCAAATTCCCAGTTTTAAGCCCGATTTTGAGCCATTATTCGATGTTTCTAAGGAACTAGCAACAGGAAATATTTATGTTGCCGATTATACGGGAAGAGATGGCGACTATGAAGGCCCTGCCCTCGTTCAAGGGGGAAGTTATGAAAACGGTCGCAAATATCTGCCCAAACCTCTCGCTTTTTTTCGCTGGAAGCCTGCTGGCATTGGCGATCGCGGCAAATTAGTCCCCATTGCAATCCAATTAAATTACCGAATTTATACGCCCTTTGAAAAAAATTCCCTCGACTGGTTGTTTGCCAAATTCTGTGTGCAGATCGCCGATGCGAATCACCACGAGATGAGTAGCCATTTATGTCGAACCCATTTTGTCATGGAACCGATTCCCATTGCGACGGCCCACCAATTGGCCGAAAACCATCCCCTCAGTCTGTTGCTCAGACCCCATTTTCTGTTCATGTTGACTAACAATCATTTGGGACAGGAGCGATTAATTAATCCTGGTGGCCCTGTAGATAAGTTACTAGCGGGAACCCTAGAGGAATCAATGGAACTGGTGAAAGATGCCTATAAAAACTGGAACATCAACGATTTTTCCTTTCCCCAGGAGATCAAAAATCGCGGTATGGACAAAATTCCACATTATCCCTATCGAGATGATGGAATGCTGGTGTGGAATGCCATTCATAACTTTGTTTCAGGCTATCTCAATCATTTTTATCCCAATCCCCAGTCGATCGCTGATGACAGGGAACTTCAGTCATGGGCGGCAGAATTGGCCGCTCCCAGCCAAGGAAACCTTAAGGGAATGCTTGCTCAAATTTCCAATGTTGAAGAGTTGATTAAACTCATCACCACTATTATTTTTATTTGTGGCCCTCAGCATTCCGCCGTCAACTTTGCCCAATATGAATACATGGCATTTGCCCCCAATCTACCCCTATCGGCCTACGAAAACCCCGCCGATCTAGTGGATGCTGGTGAACCAATGACAGAAGACAAAATTCTAGGGTTATTGCCTCCCTATAAACGAGCGTCTGATCAACTGCAAACACTCTTTACATTGTCTGCCTACCGCTATGACCGATTGGGTTATTATCAAAAAGCTTTTCAGGAACTCTATCATGAATCTCCCGATGAAGTTTTTAAAGATGATCAATCTATTATTGATATCATCAGACAGTTTCAGCAGGATTTGAATATGGCAGAGCAAGAAATTGACGCGAATAACAAAAAACGAGTTGTTCCCTATCCCTACCTCAAGCCGTCTCTTATTCTCAATAGCATCAGCATTTAGATTTCCTTTCCATATTTACTTTATTGAGGCGATCGCATTTTTTCTTAATCAGGAAGAGGCGATCGCATTTAATTAAGTATAATTATGGGATAAAAACCGTAGAATTAGCCATTTTCACCAGGGTTTTTAAATCACCAGCTTTAATCGTCAGCTTGTAGAGATAGCCCTTTTCCTGCCAACTTAAGGTTGAATCAGAGCAATTAGCCCCACAAATAGCATCCACAAAATATCCCTGTCTTTTTCGAGATAGGATTATTTTTTTTCCTTTTAACATTTTGTTTTTACTGTTAATCATTTCCCCCGAAACACTCCCCAATCGACAAGCCGTTCCGCCGTTACATTCTGGGTCAAAACCTAACAGAATAGAATAACTTTTCGCCGTCACGGTTTCTAATTGGGCATAGAGCGGAATATCTCCATCAGACTCAGGAATATAGTTAGGGAGCCAGAGCGGAACCCGCGTTTTTTTCTTCAGAGTCGGGATAATCGGCTTAAAAATGGAATTAACAATCTGATTTATCGAAGAAGTTGGGGCGGGCTTGGTGGAAATCCCCAAATCATGGTTACTAGTGATCGCCTGAATTGATCTGAAGGATAGGGTGATCGCGGCGAAACCCATAATCCCCAAAATTCCTAACCCAAATTTCCCCATCCTTTTTGCGGCTCCTGTTCCATTATTCAAAAAAATCACCTAAACAACTACCAAAAGATTATTATCCAACTTACCATCCCCATCGGCGATCGCTCTTTTTGTGATGATTGCGATCATGTAGCGGCACTGGGCGATCGCACATCGCACTGATTGGAATCTGCTCCGAAAAAATATTTTCATTTAAACAAAAACTGATGTTTTATCGTCAGGAATCACAGCATTTTTAAGCCAGTTACCCGTCGCAAATTGATAAAAGTTTTTCTGGGGTTCAACGGATAAATCAGGGCGAACGCATCTTATGCGAGCAAAACCTTACAGCAAATTTCGTTCAAACCCGCTACAAGTATGGTAAGATGAAAAAACTTAAACAAATTAATGAGATATGGCAGCATATTCACGCTTATTTACGACAAAGAATCCTAACGGCATGGCAAAACAAAGAAAATACTCAAAGAGGTTTAGCAAAACGATTTAAGGTT
>JBEIFD010000237.1:0-6195 GCA_040382535.1 Merismopediaceae cyanobacterium | reverse complement strand
CAATCCCCGCAATATTTTACTGGTATCAGCGATAGGAATTTTAGGACAAATTGGATTTTGTTTCTTATTTTTTAGCTCTCTCCCCTTAGAGCCAAGGATTTCCTATAACCGTTATTGCTTAGGTAGTCCCCCACCAGATTGGAATAATTATAGTAATCCGAATATCTATATTACTGATCATTTCTGTACCAAAGATCTCTTGGGTAACGTAATCATTAATTGGCAGCTCTGGTGGCTCGATTTATTTACAACTATCAGTGTTATTGGGATTACAATTCTGCTGGTTGTAGGAACCTATCTTTTGATTGCGGATCTCGCTAAAGAAGAAACACGGGGGACTTTAAACTTTATTCGTCTGAGTCCCCAATCAGCAAAAACAATCTTTCTGGGTAAACTTTTAGGCGTTCCATCCTTACTTTATTGCTTGACCTTAATCACTATTCCGCTTCATTTTGTTGCTGGGGTCATGGCAAATATTCCTATCCTTTTAATTTTGGCTTTCTATGGTGTGTTAATTGCCAGTTGTGCTTTCTTTTTCCACCTTGCTCTATTGCTAGGATTGACTCGCTCCAAGGCAGTTTCTTTTTATTCCTTTGCCGCTAGTGGAGGACTCTTCTTTTATTTAATGATCATGATGGGAATGACTCTCTGGGGCAATCGCGGCGGTTCCCATACTCCTTTGGATTGGGCGGGTTTGTTTTATCCAGGTAAAGTGTTAGTTTATTTAGCGCAATCTACTTTTTTACCCTTTAAAACTGTCACCTATTTAGAAGATGCTAATTTAACCAAATTACTCTGGTATGGCCAGCCGATTTTTAATTATGTTTGGAGCGCGAGCGCCTTTATGTTGATCAATTACGGGATCTGGACGTATGGCGTTGCTCAAGCAATCAATCGACGTTTTCGCCGTCCCCATAGTGTGTGGCTGAGTAAAAAACAGAGTTATGATTTGACGCTGAGTTTTATTATCATTACCCTGGGTTTTGTTCCCCAAACGACTTCTTCCACTCCTTTGTATTACAATTTTGTGATTCTGCAATTTTTACTCTTTGCTTTCTTTATGGTGTTGACAGGAGCCTTAAGTTCCCAACGGCAAACCCTTCAGGATTGGGCCCGTTATCGACATCAACTGAGTCAAACGCCGCGTTCTATTATTCAAGATTTAATCTGGGGTGAACAGAGTCCTTCTAGTGTGGCGATCGCATTAAATGGGGGAATTGTCTTTTTGTACTGCCTGCCTGCTATCCTGATTTTTCCCTTAGAAACTTATCGATTACCTGTCATTATCGGTCTGTTATTAGGATTAAGTATTAATCTCTTTTACGCTCTAATTTTTCAGCGTTTATTATTGCTCAAGACTGCAAACAGACTAATGGGAGCCGTTTCAGTTCTCGCGATTTTAACGATTTTCCCCCTAATCACCGTCGTGATTGTCGGAGCCAGATTTACGTCAATTTCTAGTATTTGGTTTTTGACCTTTATGCCGATGGTTGCAGGACAATTTATCTTTGGAATTAGTTCAATTATTGCTTTATTGGGTCAATGGACTTTGATTGTTTTAGTCGCAGGAGAAATGACCCAAAAATTAAAAGCAATAGGAAGTTCAGAAAGCAAACGATTAACGGAAAATTCCTTGCTGTAACTTTTTCGTTGATTCTGTCTGATGTTATCGCGGAAGTCTTATCATACCTTGACCAAGGAAAAGCTATCAACGAATTATTTACAGATGGAAAAAATTTAATATTCTTCATGCCTACTCCTGAAATAAAACGCGATCGCTAAGCTGTTAATTATCTAAAATACATACAGGCAAGGGGCTGAAGCCCATTTTTACAAGACTTTCAAGAAAATCATTATGCAATCTAAATTTGTGACAGCTTATCAGCTATTCCTATAAAGAATCTGCCACCAAATAAGTGTAACGTCTCAGACTTTGTTCATAATCATCCAAAAGACGTTGAGCCTCTTCAAAGGTAATTTTTTGTTCCGCCAGAGCCGCTTCCGTATAGCGACGCATACTTTCTAATAAATCCGACCCATCATACTGTACATAGCTCAAAACTTCCGTCATCGTATCCCCTCGAACAATGGATTCAATTTGATAACCCTTGGGAGTCATGGCGATATGTACCACATTAATATCCCCAAAAAGATTATGTAAATTTCCCATAATTTCCTGATAGGCTCCGATTAAAAACATTCCCAAATAATAGGAATCCTTTGTCAGGATTTTTTCGGATTTTCCATCAGCATTAATCGTGCTTTTTTTGCTCGATAAAATAGGATGTAATTCTAAAACAGGTTTCACATCTCGCAAATCAATAAATTGATCGATCGTACCGTCACTATCACAGGTCAAGTCGGCTAAAATCCCCCGCTCTGTGGGTTTTTCCTTCAGACGATGGATCGGCATGATCGGAAATAATTGATTGAGTGACCAGGATTCGGGAGCAGATTGGAAGACCGAAAAATTCACATAGTAAATAGAAGCCATGATTTTTTCTAGATCTTCTAAATCATCAGAAACATAGTCCTGATGACGAGTGATTTCTAGGATTTTATGACAACAGGCCCAATATAATTTTTCTGCCCTGGCTCGTTCCGTTAAACTCAAATAACCGAAGTTAAATAGACTAATTGCTTCTTCTTTAAATTGAATGGCATCGTGATAGGATTCTTGGTAATTTTTTTTGGAAATAGAGTTATAAATTTCCCAAAGATTTTTAACAATTAGATGTTCTTTATTATCTAAGGGTTCGGGGGGATTGTAGGGAATATCGCTCGTACTTAATACATCAAAGACTAAAACCGATTGATGGGCCGCGATCGCCCTGCCACTTTCACTAACGAGGGTGGGGACTGCAATGTTGGCTTGCTCACAGGCTTCTTGGATGGCTCCTACAATATCATTGGCGTAATTCTGCATATTGTAGTTTTTTGAGGCATAGAAATTCGTATGAGATCCATCGTAATCTACCGCTAAACCACCTCCTACATTGAGATAACGCATTTTCGCGCCCATTTTGACCAACTGAATATAAATTTGGCTGGCTTCGCGCATTGCTTCTTTAATGAGGGTGATATTAGAAATCTGGGAACCGACATGGAAATGCAATAATTTCAGACAGTCCAACATTTCTACCGCTTCCAGTTGATTCACCAATTTCAGAATTTCAGGAATAGTTAAGCCAAATTTAGAGCGATCGCCGATGGAGGTTTTGGCCTGTCCCCAATCCTTGGGATTTAACTTAGCTCGCACGCCTAAAATAGGCTTAATATTTAATTTTTGACTAATATCAATCACCAGATAAAGATCTTCTAGTTGATCAATGACAATGATCGGTTTGTGGCCTAATCGTTTGGCTAATAAGGCCGTTTCTAAATATTCTCGGTCTTTATAACCGTTACAAATAATTAAACTCTTAGGAGCTTTTTCATTGCGGTCTAATTGGGGCGGCAAAGTGGCTAGGGCAATCATTAATTCTGGCTTGGAACCTGCTTCTAATCCAAATTGATAGGGTTTTCCATAGCGAATGACGGCTTCCACAATATGCCGTTGTTGATTACATTTAATGGGATAAACCCCTTGATAAATGCCAGGATAATTATAACGGGCGATCGCCTTAGAAAAACAAGCATTTAAACGCTCAATGCGATCAGCTAAAATATCAGAAAAACGAATCAGAATCGGCAATCCCAAATTTCGCTTACGCAAGGATTCTACCAATGTCCAAAGATCCAACGATCCGCCGCGATCGCCCTGGGGAGAAACCGTCACATGACCCGCCGCATTAATCGAAAAATAAGGATCGCCCCAACCCTGGATACCATAAAGATTTTCACTATCCTCGATTGTCCAGGCAAGAGCCTCTTTTTTAGATTTTTTCATGACTTTTTCTGCTTTAGAAGGCAAATCCTCCAAAAAAATCTCTAGTTCAGGTTTATTCTCCAGATCCATCACAGACTCCTCAGACATACGAATGATTCCTATCCTATCTTGCCACTGTACTAACCTAGTTTAAGGGTAAAGCGTGATACAATTGACTGGTTTTGTGGGTCACGATTGTTATTATTAACGGTTGATGTTGAATTTTTATGAAATTAATCGATTCCAAAGGGCGTTTGCTCGGTAAATTTAGTATTCTCGATTTAGGAGCCGCCCTAGTTATCCTGCTAGTCATTATTGGCATTTTTGTTGTTCCTGGCACCTCTGGTAAGAGTATGGTGGCCCAGGTACAAACCAAATCCATTGAAGTGGATGCAATGGTACGGGGTCTGAATGTCATGAATCCTGAAGATTTGCTCAGAGATTTTAAAGAAGAGAAAAAAACAAATATTATTATTCGCAATCAACCCGCAGGTCAAGCCGAAATCGTTAACGTCCGACAATTAGCCCGCACGATCGCCGCTCCCCAACCCGATGGAAGCCTCAAATCCTTACCCGATCCCCGTCCTGACAATTTTAGTCAAGATATGATTCTCACCCTGGGCGGTAAGGCTGAAATGACTCCGACAGGGGCGGTTTTGGGGAATCAGAAAATTAAACTGGGTACGGTGCTTGAATTAGAAGGCAAAACCTATAATTTCAACGCAAGTGTGATTGGTCTCCGCATTAAGTCCTAACATTTATCAATTATGTCTGAACCGATTATTTATTTGGCGGCAACGGGTCACGGATTTGGCCATGCGGTAAGAGTGGCTTCAGTTGCGTCAGTGATTCAAAAGCTCTGTCCTGAAAGTGTCCTGATTTTAGCGACGACGGCTCCCCGATGGTTGCTCGATTCCTATATTGAAGGCGATTTTATTCACCGTCCCCGTGCCTTTGATGTGGGAGTGATTCAGGCGGATAGTTTACAGATGGATAAGGTGGCGACTCTGGAAAAAATGCAGGAGATTTACGCCCAACAGCGATCGCTCATTGCCTCAGAGGTTAATTTTCTACTCACCAATCGAGTCGGGGTGATTCTTGCCGATATTCCTCCCCTGATGACCGCGATCGCCCAGAAAGCAGGTATTCCTTGTTATATGATGAGTAACTTTGGTTGGGATTTCGTTTATCGCAGTTGGGGTGAACCCTTTACTGAAATCACTCGTCAAATTGAACAGAATTATCAAGAATGCGATCGGCTTTTTCGGTTTCCCTTGAGTGAATCCATGAGCGTTTTTCCCCATATTACCGATGTGGGTTTAACAGGTGGCAATCCGCGCTATGGAGAAAGCGAATTACGTCAGCAGTTTGGATTAAATAAATCCCCTGAAAAAACCATTTTATTGACCTTCGGCGGTTTAGGTTTACAGGCAATTCCCTATACTAATTTAGAAAAATTTCCCGATTGGCAATTTATTACCTTTGATCGGAATGCGCCCGATTCTTCTAATTTAATTAAAATTACCGACAATCAATATCGTCCCGTTGATTTTATGCCTTTATGCGGACGGGTTTTTTCTAAGCCAGGCTTTAGCACCTTTGCGGAAGCCCTGCGTTTAGAAATTCCTGTTATTTCTTTGACGCGGGATGATTTTTCTGAGGCGGAGGTATTGCTCACGGGTTTACAAGATTATTCCTATCATCAAATTGTTACTCCGAAAGATTTTTTTGAAAGTAACTGGGAGTTTTTAGAAATGCCTTTAACGCCTCCTCGAAAAGCTGAGAAATTAGATAAGCATGGTGCAGAGGCGATCGCGGAAGCAATCCTAAATCTTTTTTAATGAGGAGAATTTAAAAATGACTGAGCCATTAACAACGGGTTTACTTATAACTTTAGCGGTACAAGAGTTTGTGAAATCTGGGACGGGAGATTTGGCGAAACGGTTTACGGCGGAGGCTTTGGCTAAGATTCCTGTTTTATGGGAAAAGATCAAAACTCGATTAATGGGAAGATCTGCGAAAGTTAATGAAGCGATCGCTAAGGTTGAAGGTGGTGATAGTACAGCCGTCGAAACCTTGACTGAAAATTTGGATGAGATTTTGGATGAAGACCCTACTTTTGCGAAAGAGTTAAAAGTTTTAGCGCAGACGATCCAAGCGGGTAAAATTCAGGATAATAGTAATATGATCAATACCTTTGCCAATTTAGTCCAGAGAGTAGAGAAGACTTTAACGGTAAACTTTCTTTCAAGCGAGGCTTGGCAAAAGTAGTAATCCTAAAAAATTCCGTTAAGGTTTTCCGAAAGGTTTTTTTTAATGTATCCTTT
>JBEIFD010000236.1:0-6232 GCA_040382535.1 Merismopediaceae cyanobacterium | reverse complement strand
TGTACTATAAGGGTTTGAGACTTAGTGTTACTTTTCAAGTCAAACATCTATGTGTGGGGGATTTTGCGAGTTTTGCCAAAATTTTTGCAGGCTTTTATTTTGGCAAAGGTATTGAGAGATCAGTTTCCAATTTCAGCCCGTAATTTTCTAGCGAAGTGCATGAATTTTGATCTGTCAAATGCCATAAGCTTGCACCTAAGCGTTTTCAAAATGTCTGAAAGCATTACCTAGTAAAGGTTCTATCTTTATTCAGCAAGCCCTATTTACTCATGCCATTACCTGCTGAATGTGGGATAAAACCGAAAAGTGATCGCCCTTTACCTCTTGAATAAAAAGATAAAAAGCGATCGCCGTTTCAACTAACTCAAATTAGCCCTCTTTATAAGCATCCATACCCTCACAGGAACAAATCAAATTTCTGTCCCCATAGGCATTATCAATCCGTCCCACACTCGGCCAGAATTTATGAATTTTTGACCAAGGTGCAGGATAGGCCGCTTGCTCACGGGAATAGGGACGATCCCATTCACCAATGAGTAAACTTTCCGCCGTATGAGGTGCATTTTTCAGGGGATTATTCAGGAGATCGATGGTTCCTTGGGCGATCGCCTCTGACTCTTGATAAATGGCAATCATGGCATCACAGAAACGGTCTAACTCTTCTAAAGATTCGCTTTCCGTTGGTTCAACCATCATCGTGCCAGGGACAGGCCAAGAAACCGTTGGCGCATGGAAACCAAAATCCATCAGACGTTTGGCCACATCATCCACTTCAATGGCTGCCGATTTTTTCAACGGATGCAAATCAATCACACACTCATGGGCCACTAAACCATTACTGCCTTTAAAAAGAATGGGATAAAACGCCTCTAAACGACGTGCCATATAGTTAGCATTGAGAATCGCAATCTTAGTTGCCTGAGTTAAGCCTTCCGAACCCATCATGGCGATATACATCCAGGAAATCACCAAAATGCTCGCACTACCATAGGGAGCCGCCGAAATTAAGCCAATCGATTCACTCTGGTTCCCCTCTTTCAAAGGGGGGTTAGGGGGGATAACACTTGGTAAAAACGGCACTAAATGAGCTTTAACCCCAATCGGCCCCATGCCTGGCCCACCGCCACCGTGAGGAATACAGAAGGTTTTATGGAGATTCAAATGGCAAACATCGGCCCCAAAATCGGCGGGACGACACAAGCCCACTTGAGCATTCATGTTCGCGCCGTCCATATAAACTTGACCGCCATTCGTGTGAATGATCTCACAAATTTCGGTAATCCCTTCTTCAAAAACGCCATGCGTGGAAGGATAAGTCACCATCAAGGCGGCAAGAGTGTCCTGATATTTTTCGGCTTTTTGAGTCAAATCAGTCACGTCAATATTGCCATCTTCATCACATTTGACGGGAACCACTTTCATGCCACACATGACTGCACTAGCGGGATTGGTTCCATGCGCTGATTCGGGAATTAAACAAATGTTGCGATCGCGATCGCCTCGACTGAGGTGGTACTGACGGATCACCTGTAAACCTGCATATTCACCCTGGGAGCCTGCATTCGGTTGTAGAGAAACCCCGTCAAACCCTGTAATTTCGCCTAACCAGTTTTCTAATTGTTCAAACAGAATCTGATAACCTTCCGTTTGACCTAATGGTGCAAAGGGATGAATCTTGCCGAATTCGGGCCAGGTAACGGGCATCATTTCCGCCGCCGCATTCAATTTCATCGTGCAAGATCCCAAGGGAATCATGGACGTATTTAACGCTAAATCTTTGCTTTCGAGTTGATGTAAATAGCGTAATAACTCATGTTCTGAGTGATATTTATTAAAAACAGTATCGGTTAAATAGGCACTTTGGCGAGTTAAATTGTCAGGAAAATCAAAATTCGCGGTTTTGAGTAATTCTTCCACCGTGAAGGGTAATTCCTCTTTCGCCGAAAAAATTTGCCAGAGATCAATTAAGTCTTGAATGGTTGTAGTCTCATCTAAACTAATGCCTACCGAGCCTTCATCCAGTAATCGCAAGTTGATACAACGACTTTCTGCCGCTTTGATCAACGCGATCGCGCTACTACCGCCCACACCAACTCGTAAGGTATCAAAAACAGGATCGTTGCCCAAGGAATAATTAAGTTGTTTTAGCCCTTCTGCCAAAAGAACCGTTAATTGATGAATGCGGAGTGCGATATTTTTTAAGCCCTCAGCCCCATGATAGGCTCCGTACATGGATGCAATCACCGCGAGTAAAACCTGTGCCGTACAAATATTACTGGTCGCTTTTTCCCGACGAATATGTTGTTCACGGGTTTGCAGTGCTAGACGTAGGGCGGGTTTACCTTGACTATCCTTGGAAACGCCGACAATCCGACCTGGAATTTGCCTTTTATAGGCTTCTTTGGTTGCAAAATAAGCCGCATGAGGCCCACCAAAACCCAGGGGAACACCAAACCGTTGGGTACTACCGATCGCGATGTCTGCACCCAATTCTCCTGGAGGAGTTAATAAGGCCAAACTCAGGGGATCAGCCGCGAGAGTCACTAGGGTTCCCGATTCATGGGCCTTATTAATAAAATATCGATAATCGTAAACCACGCCATCGGTGGCAGGATATTGCAATAACGCGCCGAAAATAGGGGTTTCAAAGGTGAACTGTCCGTGATCTCCTACAATAATTTCAATACCGAGGGGAATGGCACGGGTTTTGACGACTTCAATGGTTTGGGGATGACACTGATTTGAGACAAAGAACGCATTAGCTTTATTTTTACAAACTCCATAGCTCATAGCCATCGCTTCGGCGGCGGCGGTTCCTTCATCCAAAAGGGAAGAATTAGCGATTTCTAGACCTGTTAACTCAATAATCATGGTCTGAAAATTTAATAAAGCTTCTAATCTTCCTTGGGCAATTTCTGCTTGATAGGGCGTATAAGCCGTGTACCAGCCTGGATTTTCGAGAATATTGCGTTGAATGACGGGGGGCGTAATGGTGTCGTAGTAGCCCATGCCGATATAGGAGCGGAAAATCTGATTTTTAGAGGCGATCGATTTTAATTGGGCAAGAGCCGCGTACTCACTTTGGGCCGAGGGTAATTTTAAGGAATTTTGTAATCGAATGGCGGGGGGGACGGTTTTAGTAATAAAGTCTTCTAAATTGCTGATCCCCAATAAATCCAGCATTTTTGCAATTTCTGCTTGGTTTGGGCCAATATGGCGATTAATAAAAGTATCTCTGGGGGCTAGTTTTGTATCTAAACCAGTTAAATTAGGGGACGTGACCGTATTCGAGCTGGTGGCAATTTCTAGGTTTGGCATGGTTCGGGTTAAAGCGTATAGATAGGGAGTGCTGTAAGCTTAACGAAACTGTATCATTTTGTAACATTTTTTGACAACCTAGTAGGATAGTTTTTCAAGTTTTCTTCGCGATCGCGTTTAACTCTTGCAAATCAGCTAAAAAATTTTAACCTGCTGTGCTAACCAACGATGGAGAATGGTTGCCGTTTTTCGCCAAGATCCTTCCGATTCCTGAAGGATTGTTAATAGAAATTGATCGGTAAATTTATTTTGAAGTTGCTCAAAGGCTAAATTCTGTTCCCGCGATCGCTCTGGGAGTAATTCTGAAAAAAAGTGTTGATTAATCCAGCATTTGAGCCTGGGCAGAGTTAGATGATCGAGATCAATGGTTTTCGTTTGATAACCGACGAAACGGGCTAAGGGAGCTAAATTTTGATGACTTCCCACCACAACGGTTAATTTCAATTTATAGGCTGTTTTTAAAGTCCAAATCAGGGTCGGCAAGGGAATACGATTGGCTTCATCCCAATAGGCGATCGCGCTCCCTGTGAGATCAGGTTGACATGGAGGGAGAGTTTGCCATTGCCAAGGAGCCTGATAAAAATAGTGACCGCCCGTTTGCTGTTGCCAATGCAAAAGATGGGACGTTTCGCCCGCGCCCTTTTTTCCCAAAAATTGCACAAAAAATCGTTGTCCAGGGCTAACTGCCTGGGAATAACCAAAATCTAACCAGCGATCGCGCTCAATGAGTAAATCCTGGGGCGCGAAAAAAGGGTTTCGCCTTAAACCGAAAAAGTGATAGGGATCAAGACGATTACTCTTCATGGTTTTGTCAAACGACTAACGACTCGAAATACTTTTTCTCCTTTTTCCCCTCCAAACAAAAACTGGTCTGTTTGAACCACTACTTCCCAAATTATCCGAATCAATTGACCGTCATAGGAAAGTGGCCCATTGAGGGGAATTTCATATTCAAACGGAACAGAAACAAGAGAAGCTAATTTGATTTTTTGGGAAAACTGATCTTTATCCACACTGCCCCTTCCTTCCGTGCGCCAACCAATTTTTAAAGTTGCGGGTTGAAACTCCTTATCAGAATTGGTTTGCCAATAACAATCTCCCCGAAGTATCTGTCCTGGGGAAACCTGATTTTGTTTAAGTTCAATAGAAATCATAAATTCATCAATTAGGAATCTACAACAAAGGTTAAATAGGTCATTTTTAGATCAATCAAGCCAGGGTAACTTTCTTCAATCTCTAAAATCCAACGAATTTGATTATTTTTTCCCTCAAAAGATGGGCTGAAATGGAGGGGAATTTCTAAATCAAAATGACTTTTTACCTCGCGATCGCCAGCAATTAAGATTTTAGAAAAAATCATGTTTTCATAAGCGACGGCCACATCGGTCACAGTATCCGTGCCTTTCGTGTAAGTGGCTCGCTCCAGACACATTAGACTAACCTTAAGGCGACTATTGTTAGGAAAATCACGAACTTTAAATAAATTTGTCCAAAAATTCTGCTTTAAGCGTCTTCGGAATGTTATGCGATCGTTTTCTCCTACTTTGAGGGGATAATGGGAAAATATTAACTCTGCGGGCAAAAAGCCTTGCTTCGCCCCCATTTCATACCGTGCCGATTTATCTAGGGAAAGTTTCACCACCCAATACACGATCCAAAAAACGATTAAAAAGAGAACGAAAGCCACATAAACGGGCCAAAACCCCCCTGGATAGGATAATACAATTGGGAACCCAAAAATGAGAATGAAAATAGCAATAAATGTGCTTGTTAGACCAAAAAGCCAATTTGGGTTGGTAAAACGTGAGATTTGCCATTGAACTTTAAGATCTTCCCTAAGCAGATATCCTTCTAATCCCAGTTGAATTTCCAAAGGAGGAAAGCCAGAGATGAGTCGGTTCTTGAGTTCTATCTTTTGTAATGTAAACATGACTCTCAGGCTGGTTTAAAAATCTAGATGGAAATTCTTGTATTATAAATGGCTCCAGTTCTCGCGATCGCTAGTTTTTGTCATCGGGTGAGAACTTCTATTAATTTTGTTACTCTTTCAGTGCGATCGCGTTACCGCGTTTTTAGATTTACGAGTCTATTTTAACTGGGATCAACATTTCACAGAAACAAGTTTTGATAAATGCTGATTAGATCGACTTTTTTCGAGATATTGACAAAACGGGCAAGAAATTTATGTTAAATTAAGTTTAATTAATCTTAATATTGCTTATGATGCTCACAGAATCGCAGGTTCAGCAACGAACGGTTATTCTTTACCCCGATGAGGATAATTATTGGGTAGTAGAGGTTCCTAGTCTTCCTGGTTGCATTAGCCAAGGAGAGACTAAAGAGGAGGCGTTGATTAATATTCAAGAGGCTATTTCTCTTTATTTGGAGGTTTTAGAGGAAAGAGGGCAAGTGATTCCCCAGGCTAATTTAAGTATTGCTCAATTTATAGAATTGCTTTAGCGAGATGCACCGATTGAGATTTAATATTATATTGAAAAATAAGAAACTATGAAATTCTGGGGAGTTGAGCCATGAATCAGGAAGAATTGTTGCAGGTAATTGAGCAAGCAGCAGAAGATGGGCGGGAAGAATTAGACTTGTCACATAAAAAATTGACAGAATTACCTGAAGAAATTGGTAAATTAAAAAATCTGACAAAACTTGTTCTTCGTAGTAATCAAATAAGTAAAATTCCTGATGTGATCGCTGAATTTAAAAAACTAACAACGCTTGATCTCAGTAGTAATAAAATCAGTGAAATTCCTGATACGATTGCAGAATTAAAAAATCTGACAAAACTTGTTCTTCGTAGTAATCAAATAAGTAAAATTCCTGATGTGATCGCTGAATTTAAAAAACTAACAACGCTTGATCTCAGTAGTAATAAAATCAGTGAAATTCCTGATGCGATTGC
>JBEIFD010000235.1:0-6255 GCA_040382535.1 Merismopediaceae cyanobacterium | reverse complement strand
ATTCGTTATATTGAGTTAAAATATCCCAGTCTGAATGAACAAAAAAGACTGACCAGCGAATTGCTCGATTGGGTTCGGGTTAATTCAGAGCATGGCGTTGAATACCAAAATATTTTAGAGGAAGCGAATAATTTACGTCCCTACCCAGAGAGCCTGGCTTTTGAAGATATTGTTAATTTGGTATTTGCCAAAGAAATTGGCGGCGGCTCGGTTTATCTTACCAATGAGCCTGTTGTAATAGAAAAATTCATTATCAATAAGAATCTCGGCTTAGAATATCAGGAGCTACAAATTTTTAACTTGGAATCTTTGACTGAATGGTTAGACAATAGTTCTCTATTTAGTGATTCCAGAGGGGTGATTATCGTCCTAACTCCTTCGGGTGACGAGATTAAACTAAGCATTGATGCCCATACAGGGAAGTATCCTACTCCCGTAGATTTTGCCTATAGGATACATACGAATATTGGCCATCGCTGTCAAGGAGCCTTGATCAATGGACAACAATTACCTCTTAATGCTCCATTACAAAATAATCAGATTGTCCAAATCATTGAACGCCCTGATCAATGTCCTGAGCGCACCTGGCTAGAATTTGTTGCGACGAAAAAAGCGAAAGAAAAAATTCGTAAATGGTTCAAAGAAAAAGATATTGAGATGGGTGTAAAAATTCTAAAACAAGAATTTGGTGATCAGTACCCTCTTAATGGAGAAACCTATCTTTCCGTTGCTCGAAGGCTCCATTACAAAAATACTCGAACATTATTGGAAAGTCTAGGTACGGGACAAATTAGTATTGATAAAGTAAAAAAGCAAATTGAATCGAGGCTTAAAAGAAGAGGGTTGAGAGTTGCTGATAATAGCGTATTTGATCATCTTCCTGCTATTTTGGGCATTGACTCTAATCAAGAAATTATTTTAGCAACCTGTTGTCTTCCTTTACCCCAGGATGGTGAGATTATTGGCATTGCCAGTGAACGTAATCAAAAGCCCTTACTGAGAGTTCATCGTCAAGACTGTCCTAATCTAAAAAATATCAAACCGGAATATCAGCAAATACTACAGTGGAATTGTCAGGTTTGTACGGTTGAAATTCAGGTGGCAATGAAAAATCGTCCTAGTATTTTAATGAGTATTTCTGATAAATTAAGCGAACTTTTTGGACAGAATGTTAATATCTTAAAGGTAGAAGCTGAACGCAATCCCGCCATTCTAGAGTTTTATGTTCTCTGTGCAGAAAAAGCACAATTAGAGGATTTAGAAATTCAGCTTAAGGATTTGTCAACCGATGTATTGCAGATTCGTGTTATTGGTTTGTCGCCTGGGCGCACTAAATTTGATAAAGCGATCGCCCCCCCATAACTTCTCTCTTCGCCTTAACAGATGACGTAACTATGGCAAAATGGGCATAGATATCAACCCAAACCTGATTTATCATCCTTCCCATGACTGCCAACCTTCCTCCCCAATACGATCCGACCCTTACCGAAGCAAAATGGCAAGCCGCGTGGGAAAATCAACAGGTTTTCAAAGCCGATTCAGACCATACAGGAGAACCCTATTGCATCGTTATTCCCCCGCCCAACGTTACGGGAAGTTTGCACATGGGTCACGCCTTTGAGAGTGCTTTGATTGATACTCTGATTCGCTATCACCGCATGAAGGGCGACAATACCCTGTGGTTGCCTGGAACCGATCATGCCAGCATTGCGGTACAAACGATTTTAGAAAAAAAACTCAAGGCAGAAGGTAAAAATCGGGATGATTTGGGACGAGAAAAATTTTTAGAACGAGCTTGGCAATGGAAGGAAGAATCAGGCGGAACCATCGTTAATCAATTGCGATCGCTGGGGGTATCGGTAGATTGGTCACGGGAACGGTTTACCTTGGATGAGGGACTGTCGCGATCGGTAAAAACGGCGTTTATTCAACTTTATGAAGAAGGGTTGATTTATCGGGGCAATTATTTAGTCAATTGGTGTCCATCTTCCCAGTCCGCGGTTTCGGATTTGGAAATCGAAAATGAAGAGGTTAATGGGCATCTCTGGTATTTGCGTTATCCCTTAAGCGATTGTACAGGCGAATTGGTGGTGGCGACGACCCGACCTGAAACCATGCTGGGCGATACGGGGGTTGCGGTTAATCCGAATGATGAGCGTTATCAAGCTTTTATTGGAAAAACGGTTACCTTGCCGATTGTTGGACGAGAAATTCCGATTTTTGCCGATGAATTAGTTGATTCAGCTTTTGGGACGGGTTGCGTTAAGGTTACGCCTGCCCATGATCCCAATGATTTTGAGATGGGTAAACGTCATCAACTGCCTTTCATTAATATTCTCAATAAAGACGGAACAGTAAATGAAAATGGCGGAATTTTTGCAGGACAAGATCGTTTTGATGTGCGAAAAAATTTGGTTAAAACCCTCGATGAAACAGGATTTTTAGTTAAAGTCGAAGATTACAAACATACCGTTCCCTACAGCGATCGCGGAAAAGTTCCCGTTGAGCCTTTATTGTCAACGCAATGGTTCGTCAAAATTGAACCCTTAGCCAGTAAAGCGTTGCAATGTTTGGATCAAGAAAATTCTCCTCGTTTTGTTCCCGAACGCTGGTCAAAAGTTTATCGAGATTGGTTAATTAAGCTCAAAGATTGGTGTATTTCCCGTCAATTGTGGTGGGGACATCAAATTCCTGCTTGGTACGTGGTCAGTGAAACCGAGGGACAAATTACCGACCATACGCCGTTTATTGTGGCAAATAATGAATCGGTCGCCTTAGAACAAGCTAAAACTAAATATGGCGATCGCTGTCAATTAGAACAAGATCCTGATGTTTTAGATACCTGGTTTTCGTCGGGGCTGTGGCCTTTTTCCACAATGGGCTGGCCTGATGAAACGAAAGACTTAGCAACCTATTATCCCAATGCAACCTTGGTAACAGGCTTTGATATTATCTTTTTCTGGGTCGCACGGATGACGATGATGGCGGGTCATTTCACGGGAGAGATGCCCTTTAAGGATGTCTATATTCATGGATTGGTGCGGGATGAAAAGGGCAAAAAAATGTCTAAATCTGCCAATAACGGCATTGATCCCCTAATTTTGATTCGTAAATATGGAACCGATGCCCTGCGTTATACTCTCATTCGGGAAGTGGCAGGAGCGGGTCAGGATATTAGTTTGCAATACAGTCGTAAAACCGATGAATCGGAGTCGGTGGAAGCTTCTCGGAATTTTGCGAATAAACTCTGGAATGCCACCCGATTTGTGATGATGAATTTGGAGGAAAAAACGCCTGAGCAGTTGGGCAGTCCTAATAGAGAAGATTTGGAATTAGGCGATCGCTGGATTCTGTCCCGTTTAAATCAGGTAATTAAACAAACCAGGGAAAATCTGGAGACCTATGGATTAGGAGAAGCGGCTAAGGGTTTATACGAATTTATTTGGGGAGATTTTTGTGATTGGTATATCGAGTTAATTAAACCCCGTCTCTGGAGAGAAAGCGGCGATCCTTCTCGTCTAGTCGCTCAACAAACATTGGCTCAAGTATTAGAAAATATCTTGAAGTTACTGCATCCTTTTATGCCCCATATCACCGAAGAATTGTGGCAGACTTTAACCCAAAAAGAAGGAGAATTTTTAGCATTACAAATCTATCCCCAGGTTAACACCGAACTAATTGATCCAAATCTAGAAGAAACTTTTGTGAATTTAATTGAGACGATTCGCACCATTCGCAATCTAAGAGCCGAAGCGGAAATTAAACCAGGAATTAAAGCTTCCGTTATTCTTCAGAGTGCTAATGAGAAAGAAAGAACGATGTTAGCCGCAGGGCAAAACTATTTAGAAAATTTGGGCAAAGTTGAAGGTTTAACCATTACGGAAACCTTAGACAATGAAAATATTCAATGTATTGCAGGGGTTGTCGGTACAACTCAAGTATTGATTCCCCTCTCAGGATTGATTGATATTGGGAGTTTAAAAGGTAAACTGGAGAAAAAACTTGCTAAAATTGAAAAGGAAGCGGAATCTATTTCAGGGCGATTAAATAATCCTACTTTTGTGGGTAAAGCTCCCGAATCGGTCATTGCAGGAGCTAAAGCAAATCTCGCCGAAGCCCAAACCCAAGCGGATATTCTGCGATCGCGTCTAGCAAGACTTTGAATAACCAAGAAAATTGGATATTATGAATTAAATCATCAGCATTTTAAATGTGCTTAGTTATGTTGTATCTTGCACAAGTTACTAATAATCCCTATTTGAATAAACTAGAATTGCAATTGCTCGTCATGGAAACGAATGATCATCTTTGGCAAAAGACTTCTGGAACTCTTTACATGGAAAATAGGGAAACCTTAGAAAGCTTTAATGAAGGAGTATTGGTTTTAGTGGAAATAGATGAAAACCAACAAATTTTGCAAATTAATAGTGCGATAAATTGGATCTTAGATATTATAAAAGAATTTTTAAGTGAACCTAGATTAACACCCGAATTTATTCAACAACAAGAAGAACGTATGGAAAAAGCTCGCCAGGAAATAACTTCAAAAAACTTAGATTTAACCCGCCGCCAATTGGAACTAGAAACCCAAAGAGAGCAAATTCAAGCAGTAGAATCCAGTCTTTCTAATTCCTAATTAATATTTATTTCTTCTTAGATTTTGAGATTTTGGAAGATTTTTTAGATTGTTGCGATCGTGATCGCGTTTTAGGATTTTTGTTTCGTTTATAGGCTGATCCGATCCAATCACTGATGGAATGACTCATCGCCCCTAATTCCAATCCGATGATCAGGGCTAATAATGCTTGGGTATATTTTTGATTCCAAACAGGAAATGGTTTTTGTGAATTAATGACCGATTGAAGATTAACATAACCGAAAAAATAGGCGATCGCGGCAATCATCCCCGACAAAATCAAAATGATCAAACTGATATAAATTAATCGCAGGATCGTACCAATGAGCAAACCATGAGACAGTTGGGAACGATGACGAATCGCTGAACGATAGGGAATCCAAATCCAACGAAACCAACCCCAGCGTTTATATTGCACAGAATAAATATCCAGATCGGGGCCAAACATCAAACCGCTAAACAAAAAACCACCCGCCAGGATTAGGGCAAATTTGCCGCTCTGGGTCAAAAAATAGGCAATTCCCGAAACGAAGGGAACACTCCAAAGGGTAATGCGATCATGGGTTCGGCCAGAGGGCATAGAGTTTAAAAAATAAATTTGCGATCGGGGTGATCTTAAGAATTTAATTTATACGATGTTACCCGTCAAAACATTCATATTAACCATCATGTGAAATAAAGAAACTTCCATGCCCTGACGAAGATGAATCGTTTCTCGAAGTCTTATTTCAGGCAATATGTAGTCATCACGCTCGTTATCTCTTAGGTATTTATAGGGATAGTTCACCTCTGTTATATGGGAACAGTATTTTGTCCAAAGATCATCGAATTTCATCGCAGAAGAGTAGATTAAAATCAAATTTTGTTTCAACCCAACAGTATCGTATCCAAATATTTTGGTCAGATGTAAATTAATATAGTGTTTATCAAGAGATTTTAGATTTAATGCCTCAATAACAGCGAAAGGTTCTCCATTTTGTAAGGTGATGAAGATATCAAGTTCTCCTGCCGATTTTCCCTGATGAGATTTTCCTCTTCTCGTTTGATCTTTTACGACCCAATTTTTGGCAGTGAGAATACTTGCAATAAATGTATTTCTTTCATCTTCACTAGCTTCTGTGTACATCTTATTGCTTTGCATTTCAATACAAGACCAAAGGCAATTATCTAAAAAATATTCAGTATTAGGTTCTTTCAGTATATTAAATATCTGAAAAATCAAATTGACATCATCAAAGTTTTTTACATTAGACAAGAGAGGCTGAATAGATGAAAAATTTCTGTTTGGGAAAAGTTGTGACAGTTCATTTAATATCACTTCAATGCCAATTTTTTTTTTGCTATCTGAAGTTTTCTCTAATTCCTTCAAATAGTTCAAGAATTTATATTCGTCAGAATCAGCACTGACTTCTTTTAGACGGGCATCAATTTTAGCTAATTCATAAGCAGGACTAAGTAAAATATACGGATCAAAAAAACTTGGTAATCGTTCAGAGGAAGTGTAACAGCTACTGAGGTAACAAAGAAGGAGGAGTGGTTCCTTTACGATTAGCTCTAACCGCGTCAGTCATAAATTCTAGAACATTGCGATTCTGAGACCGCAAACTGGTAATAACCGT
>JBEIFD010000234.1:0-6263 GCA_040382535.1 Merismopediaceae cyanobacterium | reverse complement strand
ACCTTCAGTTTTTTAGTAACTGCGATCGCGAGGGGGGCAGGAGTTCCAAAAGCGGATGAAATCACGGATTTAACCCATCGTCCAGGTCAATTTACCGAAATGCCTGCCCCTTGGATGGTGAATCGAACCTATCATTGGCGGCATCATTTTGATGATCAAAAGGCGTATTATTGTGGAACTTTAACTTTGGTGGATAAAATTTTGGGAACAGCACTTTCTTTAAAGGGAAAAACCATTGCCGTGACGGGTGCATCAGGAACCTTCGGTCAGGCACTTTTAAAATATTTATATCTCAGTGATGCCAAGGCAATCGCCTTAACGTCTCAAGGGAATCCTGTGAGTATTGAAGTTAAGGGAAAAGTGATTCCGATTAAAACCCTAACTTGGCAAGTTGGCGAAGAAGATGCGTTAAAAGAGTTATTAGAAACGGTGGATATTTTAGTGATTAATCATGGTGTCAATGTCCATAGTCAACGTTCAGAAGAAGCGATTAATAAAGCCTATGAAGTGAATACTTTTTCGGGTTTTCGTTTAATGGAATTATTCTTAAAAACAGTTAAAACTAATAAGCAAATTGCCACTAAAGAAGTTTGGGTTAATACCTCAGAAGCAGAAGTTAATCCCGCCTTTAGTCCGTTGTATGAATTAAGTAAACGTGCTTTAGGCGATTTAATCACGCTCCGTCGATTGGATGCGCCCTGTGTGATTCGGAAAGTCATTCTTGGCCCGTTTAAAAGTAATCTGAATCCTGTGGGGATTATGTCGGCGGATTGGACAGCGAAACAAGTTGTTAAAGCGGCAAAAAGAGATAGTCGTAATATTATCGTGACCATTAATCCGATAACGTTTATTGCATTCCCGATTAAAGAGTTTTTTGTGTCTTGGTATTTTCGGTTATTTACGAAAGCGAGTTGAGGTTTTTATGAAAGTCAAACGCTTGGAGTTAAAGGGTTTTCGAGGATTTGATGAAATCGTCTTGGATTTTGATACAACACCTCAAAGACCAACGGTTTTTATTGGGAATAATGGTGTTGGTAAATCGAGTATTTTAGATGCTTTGGCTATTCTTTTATCTTGGTTTACTAAAAAAGTTGAATTTGACTCCAATAATAAATCATGGGAAAATAAAGAACTTTTACGGAAACTTAGAATAAATGATATTCATGAATATGATCTGGAAAAAGGAACCTTCTTTCAGAATGATGATCTTAAAAATTCCCACCAAAGTGTCTTAGGTGAAATTACCATTAAAAATCTAGGTAATGAATTTTCATGGATTGTTTCTAATGAACCAGATTTTTTAAATGACCTTTATCGTTCAGACAGAAAAAATAGAGATAGATTTGACAGTCAAAATTTAATCGACTTGGTTGGAAACATTCGTGATAAGTTACAACAACACAATAGTACAAGTCTTCCAATCATTGTTTGCTATTCTGTAAATAGAGCAATTTCCAAAATTCCTATTAAAAGTAAAGATATTATTTCTGTAAAACAAAAGGATGTTTATAAAAACTCACTAACTAAACAAAGTGTTGATTTTGAATCATTTTTTTACTGGTTTAAAGATATGGAAGATTTAGAAAATGAAAATATACGATACAATCGTCAGTCCGAGAAGTTAACGCAATTAGAATCAGTGAGAAATGCTATTCATTCTTTAATTCCCGAATTTAATGATTTGAGAATAAGACGCAATCCTTTACGAATGACGGTTAATAAAACTATTGGTGATAAAGTCGAAGAATTAAGCATTAATCAACTTTCTGATGGAGAAAAATGTTTATTAGCAATGGTCGGTGATATCGCTCGTCGGTTGGCGATCGCGAATCCCAGTTTAGACGATCCTCTACAAGGAGAAGGAATTGTATTAATTGATGAAATAGAACTCCATTTACATCCCCAATGGCAACACAAAATTATTCCCCGCTTAACCGAAACCTTTCCCAATTGCCAATTCATAGTAACAACCCATTCTCCCCAGGTTCTCAGTCATGTTCAACCTGAAAATATTTATATTTTACAATCCACACCTAATGGAATTATTGCCAGCCATCCTGAAAGCTCCTACGGCAGAGATAGCAATCAAATTTTAGAAGATTACATGGGAACGCCTGAACGTCCGCAAGATATTAAAGATAAAATATTAGAAATTTTTCAAGTAATTGATCAAAATGATTTAGCAGAGGCAAAAAAATTGTGTGAAAGTTTAGGCTCAGAAATTGGATCTGATGAACCAGAATTAATCAGGGCTAGAGCCGTGATCAGACGTAAGGAGATTCTGGGTAAATGAGATATATCAAAAAGCAAGAAGCTCCTCCAGAATTTATTGAATGGAAAGCTCAAGAAAATGAAGATTGGAAGCCTTTTTGGAATAGTAAAGCGACTAATTTTAGAAATCCCCAAAAAGAGATCGTTCATCAATCTCTATTAACCGAACAAGGCTATATTTGCTGTTATTGCCAAAGGCGAATTAATCTTAATAATAGTCATATTGAACATTTTAAGCCAAAAGATGAAAGTTGTTATCCTGAATTATCCCTTGAATATACTAATTTTCTAGCCTCTTGTCAAAAAGAAAGAATAAATATTTTAGTTAATGAAGATCAAGAAGATTTAGTTAATGAAGATCAAAGCTATCCTGAAAATCCTGTCCATTGCGGACCTCTTAAAAAAAATTGGTATGATGAAAAATTAACTGTTTCTCCTCTAGATCCAAGCTGCGCTGATTATTTTGGCTATACACAAGCAGGTGAAATAAACGGTAAAAATGAAGCCGCAAATATTACTATCGAAAAACTTGGATTAGATAATAGTAAATTGACTCGTGCAAGACGAAAAATTATTGAAGGTTATTTGGGTGGAGAAGAATTGCAATTAACTGAAGAAAACATTGAAAAACTGATTGCAAATCTTAATCAAGTTGATGAAAGAGGAGAATATTATGAATTTTGTGAAGTATTAATCTATTTTTTGAAGCGGTACATTTAGCGATCGCTTGCCTCTCTTGGATAAATACTACTGTTGGATATAAAAGCTCAAACTTATACGATTTTAAACTGAAAACTTTGTTGACATTCTCAAGAAAATTCTGTATGGGCGCAAGGTGATTAACGAGTTTATCGAACGGCGATCGCCCAATAAAAATCTAACCAAACAGAAAATAAAGACCATGAAATTTCAACCAGGATAACAAAATGAATGAACGATACTCCTCATCGGGAAAATACTTTAGTGCTGAACGAAATGCGTATCTAAAAATGAAAAAGGTAGTTCACCGACTTCTTGAGAGTTATTAGAGAAGGTCAAATTAGAAACACTGCTACAATAATTAAGATAGGATAGTATCCCAGAAAAACCGCTTTGCTCTTAAATTTGAATGTATTTAATCCCCTGTTTTCCTCGGTCTAATCTCTCCTGACACAAAAAAACTTGAGTCTTAGGGATAAAATGACGATCTATAAGTTATTATCAATAAACTAAAACTCACTCCCCCCAAGCCTGACCTATATTGTATCTTTTACCCCTAAGCCAGAATTTTTATCATAAAATACAATGACTATCGATAATATACGCCTACGCAACGAATTCATCAACACTCAAGTTATTACTCGCAATACGGGCAAAAAGCTCGGAGTCGTCAAAGAAGTTTTAGTTGATATTGACCAACGAGAAATTGTCGCCTTCGGATTACGGGACAATCTGCTTTCCTTATCGGGGATGCCCGACTATATGTATCTCAACAGCATCAGTCAAGCGGGAGATGTGGTTCTAGTTGAAGATGAAAATGTCTTTGAAACCGTCGATCTTGATGCCTATACGCCTTTAGTCAATAGTGAAGTGATCACAGAAACGGGCGAACCTCTCGGACGAGTGCGGGATTTTCAATTCAATCTAGATAACGGCAAGGTCGCCTCCATTATTATCGCGTCCCTTGGCTATCCCCAAATTCCCGATCAACTCATCAG
Source organism: Merismopediaceae cyanobacterium (assembly GCA_040382535.1). Taxonomy (GTDB): domain Bacteria; phylum Cyanobacteriota; class Cyanobacteriia; order Cyanobacteriales; family Microcystaceae; genus Snowella. The sequence goes on along the minus strand of JBEIFD010000234.1, from coordinate 2,295 downwards.
CACCTACGAGTTATCAATGGAAGAAGTGATTAGTAGTGGCCCCAATCGTTTAATTGTTTTTGAAGGAGCCGAAGAACGTCTAACCCAATTAACCGTTGGGGTTTTAGAGCGGCTGGGTATTGGTCGTCCTGCTTGGGAAAAACAAGAAGAAGAAATGTACTATCCTCCGACCACTCGTCCCGAAAATCAATTAGGAACGGGTATTCCTATTAGAACGCCTCTCCAAGTCCGTCAACCTGTGATGGAAGAGCGTTGGAATGAAGATGATTGGGAAGAATCCCGTCCTGCGCCCCCTCCTTTGCGTCGTCAAGCGGAAACGATTCGTTATGAAGAAGATAATTTAGAAGAAGATAACTGGGGAGAAAGTAAACGAGAAGCCGCTCCTCGTTATGTGGCTCCCCGCCAAGAACCGAGCTATGAAGAAGCCTATTCAGATAGTTATCAAGCGGATGTTTGGGATGATGATACCGAACCCGAACCCTACAATCCACCGAGAATTAATATTCCTGAGAAAAAGAAGGAAAGAATCACCGAATATTACGAGGAGTAAAATTCAATAATTAATCGTAAGGTGAGTGTCAAAGCTCACTTTTTTGTTACCTTATAGACTATTCGAGCAAAATAATATGACTCAAAAGAAAGATACTTTAGCTCTGTTACTCGCTTTAGGTATTACCGCAGGCATTGTGGGGATAGGAGTTCGGTTGTTTTTTCCTATTCTCCCATCTCCCATAGATGCTACGAATGGGGATCTTACTAAACGGCTGAGTTATGGGGAAAAAAGTCTGGTGCCGACAGTGATGAATCCTGAAAAGAAACAGGGAATTTCTGCCTTTGCAACGGGAAATTACGTTAAAGCAATTCAGCATTTTCAAAAATCACTCGAAATTTATGCTAACGACCCTGAAGCGTTAATTTATTTAAATAATGCTAAAATTGGGCAAAAAGCTGTGACTTTAGCGGTTTCTTTTCCTATTGGTACGGATGTCAATGCTTCCCAAGAATTATTACGAGGGGTTGCTCAGGCTCAAGCGCAAGTTAATGCTCAGGGCGGTATTAACGGCGCTTCTTTGAAAATTTTGATTGCGAATGATGATGAAGATAAGACAATCGCAAAAAAATTAGGAGAAGAATTTGTTAAAAATCCAGAAATTCTCGGAGTAATTGGCCACTCTGCTAGTGACACAACCTTGAATGTTGCTAAAAACGTTTATCAACCCCAAGGTTTACCAATGATCTCTCCGATTAGTACCTCTGTGGAATTGTCTGAGTTGGGAAACTATATTTTTCGGACAGTGCCTAGTGATTCATTTGCGGGAACAGCTTTAGCTAACTATGCCTTAAAAAGCCTCAAAAAGCAGAAAATTGCCATATTTTATGATTCCCAAAGTAATTATAGTAAATCTTTAAAAACGGTTTTTTCAACTGCTTTATTAGGAAATGGTGGAGAAGTCGTCACGGAAATTGATTTTGCTGTGCCGAACTTTAATGCGGTTGATGCTCTCAAACAATCCAAGTCTTTAGGTGCGGAAGTTTTAATGTTAGCGATGAATACGGACAAATCAAATGAGGCTTTATTAGTTATCAAAGCAAATCAGAGAATAATGGCTTTATTGGCGGGAGATGAAGCTTATAAGCCCGAAATTTTACAAATTGGTGGTAATGATGCGGCGGGAATGGTTATTGCGATTCCCTGGCACGTTCTGGCCCATAAAGATAATCCTTTTGTCAAAGAAGCGGCTAGACTCTGGAAAACGACTAATATCAATTGGCGCACTGCGATGGCCTACGATGCCGCGATCGCGTTTGCAACAGCAATGAAGCAAAATACAACCCGCGAAAGCATTCAATCAGCTTTGGCGAATCCTAGTTTTGTCGCCCAGGGAGCCAGTGGCCCGATTCGTTTTTTACCTTCTGGCGATCGCAATCAGCCCATTCAGTTAGTAATGGTAAAACCTGGTAAACGTTCAGGCTATAACTATGATTTTATTCCGATTGCTAATCCTTAAATTAAATTTACTCTAAAGGGTTATCCCGTAGCGGTATGGCGCGATCGCATCTTTAAAAATAGATTTTTGTTAATTGAATAGGCGATCGCCAACCTAAAAATACTTAATTTAAGGAACTTAAATCTATGAGATATGCAGTCTTGTAGAACAATACCTTTGCCAATTTAGTCCAGAGAGTAGAGAAGACTTTAACGGTAAACTTTCTTTCAAGCGAGGCTTGGCAAAAGTAGTAATCCTAAAAAATTCCGTTAAGGTTTTCCGAAAGGTTTTTTTTAATGTATCCTTT